>CBININ010000154.1:0-5762 GCA_966250755.1 uncultured Gammaproteobacteria bacterium
GCCGGCACCCACCAGGCGTGGATGACGTCGTCGGCGGTGAGCACGAAGCGCACGCGGGTGTCGGCCGGGATCACCAGCGGGCGATCCACGTCGCGCAGGTAGTGTTCCTTGTCGGCCTCGCTGACGACCTTGCCGGCCTGGCGCAGTTCGTCGGAGCTGCGGTCCAGGCGGCTGATGAAGCTCACGTCCTGGTCCACGTAGTCGTACTGCCACATCCACTGGTAGCCGGTGATCTTCACGGTCATCTCGGCCGGGGTGGCGTCGTGGTCGGCGTTGTACTGCTGGATGACCATGCGGGTGGCCGGGATGGCCGAGCCGACCAGGATGATGATCGGGACGATGGTCCAGACCGCTTCCAGCACCGTCGAGTGGGTGAAGCCGGTGTCGGGCTGGGCGCCCTTGGACTTGCGGAACTTGAACATCGCGTAGGCCATCGCGCCGAACACCACGACGCCGATCACCACGCAGATCCACAGCATGATCATGTGCGCGTGGTAGGCGTTCTGCGAGGTCTGGGTGACGCCCTCGATCATGTTGAGCTGCCAGCGCACCGGTTCGGTGCCCTGGTGGGCGAACGCGGCGGCGGGGGAGAGGGCGAGCAGGCCAAGAGCGGAGCGGGCCAGGACGGACTTCACTGCATTCATCGCAAAACCTCGAAGTGACTTGAGCTGGGCAGCGGCGCGGCGGCCGATGCCAGGAAATGTCGCAACCGTTCCACCAGGTCCCGCCGTTCCGCCTCGGACAGGAAGGACCCTACCTGGACCTCGCGGCCCGCCGAACCGAGCACCACCCGGGGATCGCCGTCCGCCTCGCTGACCTGCAAACGCACCCAGTAGGGATGGGCCTGCAGCAGCGGCTCGGACCGGCTGGAGCGTCGCACCACCACCTCGGCCTCGCCCAGCGCGATCGTCTCGAAACGCTCGCCCCGCAACCAGGCCCAGCGCAGGGCCGCCGCCACGAACGCGCTGTCGAGGAAGGCGAACGCCGGCGCGAAAACGTTGCCCTGCAGATAGGTCAACAGCGCCACCGTCCACATTGCCGTCGCCAGCAGCGCGAACACCCACCGGAATTGCCTTGCCGTCAGCGCGCGCCGGGGACGCAAGCGCAGTTGCACCCGGGTCCCGGCGTCGCCTGTCGCAAGTTGCTCGATCACTTCCTTCTCCACGCCGGGAAGGCACGCGGGACAAGGCCGTAAAAACGCGAGGATTTTACGCCCCCGGCCGGTCGGGCGGCAAGCCGAACCGCGGCCGCCAGCAGCCAGCCTGCTCCCGAGGCCGTGAAGGAAAGCCATATGCCCGGTAGAATCGCGGTTTGCCCGCGCCGCCAGGCCGCACATCGTCGTGAATCCGCTCGCCGTGAACCCGATCCTCAGCCCCGAACTGCCCGCGGACCCCGCGCCGCTGCGCCAGCGCATCACGGCCGCCACCCTGCGCGACGAAAGCGCGCAGCTCGCCGAGCTGCTTGAACAGGCGCGGCTGCCGGAACCGGAGCAGCGCGCGGTGCAGGCCACCGCCGTGGCCCTGGTGGAGCGCACCCGCGTGCGCGCCGCCGACCCGGCGATGGTCGAGGCCTTCATGCGCGAATACGACCTCAGTTCCGAGGAAGGCGTGCTGCTGATGTGCGTGGCCGAGGCCCTGCTGCGCATTCCCGACCAGGACACCGCCAACCGGCTGATCCGCGACAAGCTCGGCGACGCCGACTGGGACGCGCACGTTGGACGCTCGAGTTCCGTCCTGGTCAACGCCTCCACCTGGGGCCTGATGCTGACCGGCCGGCTGGTGACGCTGGCCGACGAAACCCGCCGCAACGTCGCCGGCGCCTTCCGCCGCCTGGTGGGCCGCATGGGCGAACCGGCGATCCGGCTGGCCGTGCGCCAGGCCATGCGCATCATGGGCCACCAGTTCGTGATGGGGCGCACGATCGCCGAGGCGCTCGAGCGCTCGCGCAAGGGCGACAACGCCAACTACCGCTACTCCTTCGACATGCTGGGCGAGGCGGCCTTCACCGCCGCCGACGCTCGCCGCTACCTGGAGGCCTATCGGCAGGCCATCCTCGCCATCGGCGCCGGCGGGCCCTACCCGGACGTGTTCGCCGCGCCCTCGATTTCGGTCAAGCTCTCGGCCCTGCACCCGCGCTACGAACTGGCCAAGCGCGCCCGCGTGCACGCGGAACTGACGCCGCGCATCGTCGAACTGGCGCGGCTGGCGAAGGCGCAGGGCATCGGCTTCACCATCGACGCCGAGGAATCGGAGCGGCTGGAACTCTCGCTCGACGTCATCGCCGGCGCCTACGCGGATCCCTCGCTCGAGGGCTGGCAGGGCTATGGCCTGGCCGTGCAGGCCTACCAGAAGCGCGCGCCCTTCGTGCTCGACTTCCTCATCGACCTGGCGCGCCGCACCGGCCGCCGCGTGCCGGTGCGCCTGGTGAAGGGCGCGTACTGGGATTCGGAGATCAAGAAGGCCCAGGTGGAAGGCTTGCCGGGATACCCGGTATTCACCCGCAAGGCGAACACCGACGTCAGCTACCTGGCCTGCGCGCGCAAGATGCTCGGCGCGGCCGATGCCTTGTATCCGATGTTCGCCACGCACAATGCGCAAACGATCGCGGCGGTGAATGAGTACGCCAGGCTGGGGGGTGTGCCTGCCACCGGATTCGAATACCAGCGCCTCCACGGCATGGGCGATCACCTTTACGCCGAAGCCATCGGCGCCGAGCACCTCGGCGTGGCCTGCCGCGTGTACGCGCCGGTCGGCTCGCACGAGGACCTGCTGCCCTACCTGGTGCGGCGCCTGCTGGAGAACGGCGCCAATTCCAGCTTCGTCAACCGCATCACCGACGAGACGCTGCCGCCGGCCGACCTGGTCGCCGATCCGGTCGCGACCGTCGCCGCCTATGCCTCCAAGCCGCACCCGCGCATCCCGATGCCGGCCGGCATTTTCCCCGACAGGAAGAATTCGATGGGCGTCAACCTCGCCAACGACCAGGACCTGGCCGCGCTCGCCGCCGCCGTCAATGCCGCGCTCAAGCCCTGGCGGGCGGTGCCGGTGGTGCCGGGCGCCGCGTCCAGCGCGGCCCTGCAGCCGGTCACCAATCCCGCCGACCGCCGCGAAGTGGTCGGGCAGTGGCAGCCCGCCGACGCCGCGCAGGTCGAGCGCGCGATCACCAATGCGCAGGCCGCCTACCCCGGCTGGGACGCGCTGCCGGCCGCCTCGCGCGCCAAGATCCTGGAGCACACCGCCGACCTGATGGAAGCGCGCATGCCCGAGCTGATCGCGCTGTGCGTGAAGGAAGCCGGCAAGTCGATCGCCTCCTCGGTGTCGGAAGTGCGCGAGGCAGTGGACTTCTGCCGCTACTACGCGCAGCAGGCGCGCAAGCTGTTCGGCCAGCCGGAGAAGCTGCCGGGTCCGACCGGCGAGTCGAACGAGCTGCAGCTGCACGGCCGCGGCGTGTTCGTCTGCATCAGCCCCTGGAACTTCCCGCTGGCGATCTTCATGGGACAGGTGGCGGCCGCGCTCGCCGCCGGCAATGCCGTGATCGCCAAGCCCGCCGAACAGACCAACCTGACCGCCGCCTTCGCCGTCGGGCTGCTGCACGAGGCCGGGGTGCCGCAGGACGTGCTGCAGTTCCTGCCGGGCGATGGCGCCACCGTCGGCGCCGCGCTCACCCGCGACCCGCGCATCAGCGGCGTGGTCTTCACCGGTTCCACCGACACCGCCTGGGCGATCAACCGCGCGCTGGCCGCGCGGCGCGCCCCGCTGGCCACCTTGATCGCCGAGACCGGCGGCCAGAATGCGCTGATCGCCGACTCCTCGGCGCTGCCGGAGCAGCTGGTCAAGGACGCGATGACGGCGGCCTTCGACTCCGCCGGCCAGCGCTGCTCGGCGGCGCGCGTGCTGTTCGTGCAGGCCGACATCGCCGACAAGGTGGTGGCCATGCTGTCGGGCGCGATGGACGAGATCGTGGTCGGCGACCCGGCCCTGCTGTCCACCGACGTGGGCCCGGTGATCGACGAGGACGCGCTGGCGGTGCTCAAGGCGCATGCCGAGCGCATGGACAGGCAAGCGAAACTGATCAAGGCGGTCGCGCTGCCCGAGGCCTGCGCGCATGGCAGCTTCTTCGCCCCGCGCGCCTACGAGATCGGCTCGCTGTCGGAACTGACCCAGGAAGTCTTCGGCCCGGTGCTGCACGTGATCCGCTACGAGGCCCGCGACCTCGACAAGGTGCTGGCCGACATCAACGCCACCGGCTATGGCCTCACGCTGGGTATCCACTCGCGCATCGACTCGACCGTGCAGCACATCGTGCGCAGCGTGCGCGTCGGCAACTGCTATGTGAACCGCAACCAGATCGGCGCGGTGGTCGGCGTGCAGCCCTTCGGTGGCGAGGGCCTGTCGGGCACCGGCCCGAAGGCGGGCGGCCCGCACTACCTGCTCAAGTTCGCCAGCGAGCGCACGCTGACCGTCAACACCACCGCGGCCGGCGGCAACGCCTCGCTGCTGACCTTGGCCGAGTAACCGCCCGCCAACCGGCGGGAGCGTGCGCCGGCCGCGGCGGCAGGCGCGCGTGCTTTCATGTTCCGACCGTTGTCCGCGTCGGGGTGTCGCATGAAGCCCGTTGCCGCCTGGCCCGTTCTCGCGCTCGCGATCGCGGTCTCCCCCTGCGCCGCCCAGACCACCGGTGCGGTCTTCGACGGCACCGTCACCCGCGTCATCACCCGCGACGGCCCGTCCGAACCCGAGGGCCGGCTCCCCGTCGGCCATCGCATCGCTTTCTCGCTGGAATACCTGACCGTGATGCCCGAGGGCGCAGGCCAGGAAATCGTCATCGGCCCGACCGGCTACCACTGGATGATCGGCGGCTGGATGATGGCCGACGATGCCGGCCTGGGCGTCAGCGTGAACTTCGGGTCGCTGTCGCTGACCAACGACCACCCGCGCTGGGACGCGGCGCGCTTCACCGGCGATCCGACCCAGGTCTTCGGGCGCTACGGCTCGGCGCTGCTGTCCGGGGCGAGCGCGGTGCTGACCGACCCGGACCGCAGCGCGCTGACCTCCACGCACCTGGGACCCATGCCCTCCTTGTCGGCCTTCGACAGCGGCGAGTTCGCGCTCGAATTCCGGGACTATTTCTCGGAGGCCGTCGGCCCGACACCGCGCACGCTGGTGCTCGGCCGGATCGACGTCGCCGGGCGGCCGCCCGTGGGCAAGGCCTTCAGCTGCGAGGGCTTCGGCGGCGCCGCGACGCTAGCCGCGCACCGGCCGCTGATGCTTCGCGCCAGCCTGAATGACGCTGCCGGCGCGCCGCTGGCGATCGACGACGATGCGCTGCGGCCGATCGTGCGCGTGCTGCAGATGGACGGCGTGTCGTCGCAAGGCGGCATGGGCTTCATCGAACTCGACGGCGTGGAACCTGCCTTCGCCCGTCGGGGTCGCCAATGGCAGCTGCAGCTGCCGGTGCGGGCGTTTTCGAAGGCCGGAACCTACCTGGTCTACCTGGCCTCGCCCGATTCGGATCGCTACGTGGTGGCGCCCGACTGCCTGCTGGAGCTCACCGTCGCCGCATCCTGAGATCGGCGCGGGCGTGCCGCAGCAATGAAAAACGGGCGCCGCGCGACGCGCGGCGCCCGTGGCCTAGGCGCGGTCAGTTCGAGGCGGACGCGCCGGCGCCGGGGCCGATATTCCGGCCCAGGAATTCCTCGAGGCGCTTGTACAGGTCGGTCACGTTGGCCGGGTTGTAGAACCCGTGGCCCTCGCGATCCACCA
>CBININ010000155.1:0-5742 GCA_966250755.1 uncultured Gammaproteobacteria bacterium
CCGAGGTCGGTCACCGCCGCGCGCAGCCCCGCCCGGTCCAGCCCCTCGCCCAGCAGCAGGCATTCGCTGCACCAGCGGTGTTCCGGATCGGCATCGAGCGCCTCCTCGTGCGCCTGCGCGGCCTCGCGGTCGGCCTCGACGTCGGCGGCGAGGCGGTCCTGGTCGACGCGGCCGTCCACCAGGTAGTCGCCGATGCCCTCGAGCAGGTCGAGGAAGCCCTGCGCGCCCGCGTCCACCACGCCCGCCTTCGCCAGCACCGGCAACTGCCGCGGCGTGTCGGCCAGCGCGCGGCGCGCGCGTTCGAGCGCCGGAAGGAACCAGTCGCGCGCGGTGGCCGCGCGCTGCGCCGGCTGCAGTGCCTCGGCGAAGGCGGTGATCACGCTGAGGATGGTGCCCTCGCGGGGCTCGGCCAGCGCCAGCCGCGCCGAACGCGCGCCGGCGCGGACCGCATCGGCCAGGCACGCCGGCTCCACCGCCTTCAGCGGACCCAGGTGCTCGGCCACGCCGGTGAAGAACTGCGCCAGGATCGCGCCCGAATTGCCGCGCGCCCCGTCGATCGCATCCTCGCCGACCCGCCGCATCAACTCGCCGGCGCCGGCGGTGCGCCGGCTCAGGGCGCCGGTCAGCACCGTGCCCAGGGTGAAGGCGAGGTTGGAGCCGGTGTCGCCGTCCGGCACCGGGAAGACATTGATCCTGTTGAGGGTGTCGCGGTCGGCGATGACCCGGCGGGCGCCGGCGATCAGCGCGCGGCGTAGGGCGGGACCGCGAATGCGCGGCACGGGCGAATCCAGCAGCATCGAACTCATTGGCCCGGGAGTCTGCCCGATGCGACTGCCCCCGGCCATGCTGCGCCGCAGCACAACCTGCACGCCGCCCCGGAAGGGTCTACACTCGCCCCTGCAACTCTTTGCCCCTTGCTGGAATCAGAAGGGACATGACCCGCGACGAGACCGACCCGATGCCCCGCTTCCTGCTGGCCCTGAGCCTCTATGCCGTCGCCGCCGTGGCCCTCGCGGGACCCCCGGCCGGGTCCGATGACACCGCCGGCAAGCCGGCGAAGCCGGCCGCCGCCACCACCACCACCGAGCAGGACGGCGCCGCCACCAGCACCCCGGCGCCCACCCCCAGCCGCAGCGGCTCGGCCACGCGGCCCTCCGCCAAGCGCTGGCACAGCCTGCTGCCGGGGATGATCCGCTAAGGCGGAGCCTACAGCGACGGCGGGAAGTGCACGCAGAAGCGCGCCCCGCCCAGTTCCTCCGACCGGTCCACCTTCAGCTCGCCGCGATAGGCGCGCACGATGTCCTGCACGATCGCCAGGCCGATGCCGTGGCCCTGCACGCGTTCGTCGCCGCGCACGCCGCGCTGCAACAGGCGGTCCACCAGTTCCTGAGGGATGCCGGGTCCGTCGTCCTCCACCGCCATGAACACGCCGGGCCGGCGATTGCCGTCGCCGGGCTCGGACTTCACCGTCAGCAGCACCCGCTGCTTCGCCCACTTGAAGGCGTTCTCCAGCAGGTTGCCCATCAGCTCCTGCAGGTCGCCGATCTCGCCGAAGAAACTGGCGTCGGCGTCCACCTCGAACTCGCAGAACACGCCCTTGCCCAGGTAGACCTTCTCCAGGCTGGCGACGATCTCCTCGGCGCGCGGCTCGATCGAGATCGGCGCCGAGAACAGCGCATGGCCGCTGCGCGCCGCGCGCGAAAGCTGGTAGCTGACGATCTCGCTCATGCGCTGCACCTGCGCGCCCACCTCGCGCCGCAGCTCGCCTTCGTCGGCGCCGGAATCGAGCCGTGAGCGGATCACCGCCAGCGGCGTCTTCAAGCTGTGCGCCAGGTCGGCGAGGGTGTTGCGGCTCTGGTCGAGGTTCTTGTGCTCGCTCTCGATCAGGCCGTTGATCGAGTCGGTGATCTGCTCGAGTTCGGGCGGGTGGCGACCCGACAGGCGATCGGCCAGGCCGCGGCGCACGCGGCCGAGCTCGCGCTCGAGCGTGCGCAGCGGCTGCAGGCTCCAGCGCAGCACCAGCATCTGCACCAGCAAAAGCAGCATCGCCGCCAACCCAAGGTAGCCCCACAGCGACTTGCGGTAGACGCCGACCTGGCGGTCGAGGGCCTCGCTGTCCTCGTAGATGGCGATGGTGAAGCGGGTGACCGTGCTCGGCTGGCCGACCTCGCCCTGTTCCCAGGCCAGGCCGTAGGAAAAGCGATAGAGCGAGTGGCTCAGGCCATTGCCGTCCACGAAGGACAGCGGCGGGCCCTCGAAGCGCCGCTCGCCCGGCTTGAGCAACTCGGGCTCCGGCAGCACGCGCCCGAGCACCGACTTGGAATTCCAGTGCAGGGTCTTGCCCCGCGCCACCGCGTACAGCCCGCTGCCGGGCTGCAGGAAACGCGCGTCCGGCGCCTGTCCTTCCGGCGGTTCGATCAACTCGCCGTTGCGGGTGAACTCGAACTCGCCCAGGTAGGCGTAGGCATCGTTCTCCAGCCGCTCCTGCACGTTGCTGACCGCGGTGCGGCGGAACGCCTCATCCAGGGCGATGCCCGTCAGGCCAAGGAACGCCACCAGCCCGAGGCTGGCGGCGAGCAACTGGCGGGCGTGCAGGGAGAGGGCACGCCTCGCCATGGATCAGGTCTTATTCGCTACGCGGGATCGCAAAGCGGTAGCCGCGGCCGCGCACGGTCTCGATCGGCTTGAGTTCGCCTTCCGGGTCGAGCTTCTTGCGCAGGCGGCCGATGAAGACCTCCAGCACGTTCGAGTCGCGGTCGAAGTCCTGCTGGTAGATGTGCTCGGTCAGGTCGGCCTTGGACACCAGCTCGCCCGCGTGCAGCATCAGGTACTCGAGCACCTTGTACTCGTAGCTGGTCAGGTCGACACCGGCGCCGTTGACGCTGACGGTCTGCGCGGAGAGGTCCAGCGACACCGGGCCGCAGTCCAGCGCCGGCTTGCTCCAGCCCGCGGCGCGGCGCAGCAGCGCGTTGATGCGCGCCAGCAGCTCCTCGACGTGGAAGGGTTTGACCAGGTAATCGTCGGCACCGGCCTTCAGGCCTTCGACCTTGTCCTGCCACGACGAGCGTGCGGTGAGGATCAGGATCGGGAATTTCTTGCCTTCCGAACGCAGGGTGCGCACCAGGTCCATGCCCGACATCTTGGGCAGGCCCAGGTCGATCACGCCGACATCGAAGGGCAGTTCGCGGCCGTGGTAGAGGCCTTCCTCGCCATCGGCGGCGGCATCCACGGCAAAGCCTTCGCGCTTGAGGCGCGCACTGAGGGTTTCCCGCAGGGGGGCTTCGTCTTCGACCAGCAAGATGCGCATGACGTCTCCTTGGACGGATCCGGCGCGAGCCGGACCTTAAAGTGGCGGGTCGGCGTCCGATCCTTCGGACGCATCCTTCGACTTCTTCGGCCGCTCCTGGTCCCGGTCCCGCTGCCTGGCGGGGCGGTCCCCGGCCGGTGGCTCGCTGGGGTCCTCCTGCATGACGCGCACCCGGCCGTCAGACGTCAGGACCTTGAGGCGATACACCTCCCGTCCATCGCGCTGCATCGGTTCCGCCCGCAGGACCTCGCCCCCCGTCTGCCGCTCGACGCGGCGCACCGAGTCGGGCAGCGAGCCCTTCTCGCGTTCCTGCCGGGGCGGCTCGGGAGCCGGCTTCGGCGGGGGGTTTTGCGCCCAAACGGCGCCGGTTCCGAGCAGGATCGTCGGAACAAGCATCAGTTTGAGCAAGCGTGCGGAACCGTACATAGCCAGCGGATGGTAGCCGATGGAACATGAACAACCAAAGTCGTGGCGCGATTCTGAATCGGCGGCAGTGAATCCGGTCTGAACCTGAACGGGCAGCGGCAGGACCGCCGATTACCAGATTTCGGCCACGCAGCAGCGCAGGGAACCGCCAGCCTTCTCGAGCTCGGACAAGTCCACGGCGCGGACCTGGAAGCCTGCGGATTCAAGGGTTTGGCGCTGGTCCCGACGCAATGCGGCGGCGCCGGCGGCGCTGACCCACACGCTGTCGGGCGACAGCGCCAGGCAGTTGCCGGCGAAGGCGGCTTTCTGCGCCGGTGCCAGTCGCACCGCCGCCGGTGCGTAGAACGCGGCGATGGCGGCCGGCACCGCCGGATCGGCGAAGCCGTCGTCGGCGATCACCGCCGCCCGGCCGGCCAGCACGCTCAGCACCACGTTGGTGTGGTACTCGCCGGCGGCGAGGTCGAACAGCAGCAGCGCCCGCAAGCCCAGCGCTGCGGCGGCGGCCGCCGCGCCGGCTGGGTCGCAACGCTCGCCCAGGCCGCCGTAACCGATCTTGCGGGCATGGTCGATGACCAGCGAGCCAGTCAGCTCGCAGACGCCGGGCTGCGCGCGCAGGTCGATCTGCCGGTAGCCAAGCACGCGGGTGAAGAAGCCGCGGATGTCGGCGCGCTCGGCCTCGGCCTGCCGCACCGGGTGGCGCATGTGGCCGAGGATGAGCCGGCCCGGCGCGGTGGCGAAGACGTTGTTGGGGAACAGCGCGTCGGGCGTGTGCGCATCGCCGGGGAAACAGATCGTCGGCAGGACCTCGGCGAGCGCACGCTGCAGTTCGCGGTGCTGCGCCAGTGCGCGCGACGGGTCGACCTGCAGGGACAGGTCCATGTAGGCGTTGTCGCTCGCCGACTGCTCGGCCAGCGCAAAGCCTTCCGGCGCGACCAGGAAGCAGGCCTTCGCGGTGTTTGGACCTGCCGACACGGGAGCCGTGCGTGCGAAGGCGAAGAAGGCCTCGAGGTCGCGGGTGACGAAAGGCTCGGCCTCGACGGCGCGGTTTTCCGGCGCACCGCTCATGCCGCCTGCTCCCGGGGACGCGTCGGCGCCAGTGCCTGCTCGATCAGCTCGAGGCCCGGCTCGCCGCGCGGCGCGCCCTCGCTCAGTACCTGCCGGAACGCACGTCCGCCCGGCTGGCCGTGGAACAGCCCCAGGATGTGGCGAGTGATGTGCTTGATCGCCACGCCGCGCGCGAGCTGCGCCTCCACGTAGGGCAGGTAGGCGCGCAGCAACTCCTCGCGCGCGACGGGTTCCCGTCCGGCGATGGCGCAGTCGAGCAGGTGCAGGCGGTAGGGCTCGTGGTAGGCCATGCGGCCGATCATCACTTCGTCGACGTGTTCGAGCTGCGCGACGGCCTCCTCCACCGTACTCAACCCGCCATTGATCGCAATGCGCAGTTGCGGCCGCTCGCGCTTGAGCCGATGCACCCAGTCGTAACGCAGCGGCGGAATCTCGCGGTTCTCCTTCGGCGACAGCCCGCTGAGCCAGGCCTTGCGCGCGTGCACGACGAAGTCGGTGCAGCCGGTCGCCGCCACGGTGTCGACGAAGGCCAGGAAGGCGTCGTAGTCCTCCTGCTCGTCCACGCCGAGCCGGCACTTCACCGTCACCGGCACCGACACCGCCGCGCGCATGGCCGCGATGCACTCGGCCACCAGCGGCGGCTCCTTCATCAGGCAGGCGCCGAAGCGCCCCGCCTGCACGCGATCGGACGGGCAGCCGACGTTGAGGTTGACCTGGTCGTAGCCCCAGTCGGCGCCGATGCGCGCGGCCTGCGCGAGCAGCGCAGGTTCGCTGCCGCCCAGCTGCAGCGCCACCGGATGCTCGCTGGCGTCGAAGCCGAGCAGGCGCTCGCGATCGCCATGGATCACCGCCTGCGCATGCACCATCTCGGTGTACAGCAGCGCGCCCGGCGCCAGCACGCGATGGAAGGCGCGGCAATGGCGGTCGGTCCAGTCCATCATAGG
>CBININ010000156.1:0-5727 GCA_966250755.1 uncultured Gammaproteobacteria bacterium
ACGGGAAAGGAGGCGGTATGGGCGGGGGAAACCGGGGGTTCACCATCATCGAGCTCATGGTCACGGTCGCCGTGATCATCGTGCTCATGCTGATCGCCCAGCCTTCGTTCGAGGGCCTGCGCCAGCGCGCGGCGCTGCGTGGCGCCGGCGAGCACCTGATCAGCTTCTGGAACCAGGCCAGGCTCGAGGCCGCCAAGCGCAATTCGATGATCAAGGTCGGCGTGGTGCAGAGTTCGGGAGGTTCCACCTTCTGCCTCGGCGCGGCCACCACCACCGATCCGACCGACACCGTGCCCTGCGACTGCACCTCGGCCTCGCCGTCCTCCGATGTCTGCGACATCGCGCGATTCCCCGGCGACCAGTCGGAGTGGCGCTCGGTGACGCTGAGCGGCATCACGCTCGGCGGCGGGAGCGACCTGACGGACATCGAGGCCGTCGTCATCGAACCCAAGCGCACCAACCTGGTCGTGCCGGGGGATGCCGGCACCATCAGCCTGACCGGGCCGAATGGCCAGTTCGACTATCGGCTCAACCTCGCGGTGGATCGTTTCGGCAAGGCCCAGCTCTGCGAGTCGACCGCCGCGACCGACCATCTGTCCGACTACGCGACCCGCCAATGCGATCCCTGAACGCCAGGACCCCGTCCATGCCCAAGCAGACCCGTGGCCGCAACCGCGGCGTGACCCTCGTGGAGATGATGGTGGCGCTCGTCGCGGGGCTGGTCGTGTCCGCCGCCGTCATCGCCTTCGCCCTCGCCAGCATGAAGAGCAACGGCGAATACGTGCAGTCGACCCGCCTGACCCAGGAGCTGCGCAATACGCTCGACCTGGTCACCCGCGACCTCAGCCGCGCCGGTTACAACGACGACGCGCTCAAGTTCGTCAGCCTGCCGAGCAATTCCCCGTTCGCGCCGGTGTACATCAAGGACGCCGGCTCGACCGTCATCGCGGGCACGCCATCGACCTACGTCAACGCCGACACCGACGGTTGCGTGCTTTACGCCTACGACCGCACCTATCCGATCGGCTACGCGGACGATTCCGACTGCGACGCCGTCACCGGCTGCGGCACCCCGGGCGAGGTGGACCTCGACAACGGCGAGATCCGCGGCATCCGCCGGGTCTGCGTGGACGGCACCTGCAACTCGGCCACCGATGTCGGCGTCATCGAGTATGCCGAGAGCGCCACCGGCGTCACCCCCAGCTGCAGCGGCGCCACCGCCGACTACACGACCAACCCCGCCACCTGCAACGCGAGCAGCGGCTGGTGTCCGTTGAGCGATCCCACGCTGCTCAACATCACCAAGCTCATGGTCATCAACACCAGTTCGGACATTTCCACCTCCATGCGCGTGCGCGACATCGGCGTCCACATCGTGGGCCAGCTCGCCAACCAGCCCGACTACACCCGCGGCGTCTCCACCAGCGTGAAGATCCGCGCCGACTGCATCAGCCCGACCGTCGCCGACTGCGGCAACGCTCCCTCCCCGTGACGCCCAAGCCCGACCGGATTCCCACCATGCCAAACCTCGCCCGTCCCTTCCTGTCCGTCCCGCGCCTGCAGCGCGGCGTTGCGACACTCATGGTCGCGCTGGTCATCCTGGTGATCCTCACCGTGATCGTGCTGGCCTCCACCAACGTGGCGCTCTTCGAGCAGCGCACCGCCACCAACGAGAACCGCCAGCGGCTGGCCGACCAGGTCGCGAAGTACTCGCTGGACCTGGGTGGCGAGTTCCTCAAGGCGAACATCGTCAACATCGCCTCGGCGGAGCTCAGTGGCTGGCTGGCGACCAACACCCAGCGCTGGATCGCCTGCTCGACGGTGATGGACGGCACCACCAAGGCGGCCGCGGACTTGTCCGACGGCTCCCCGCATCCCTGCATGGCCGAACCCAACCCGACCCGGCGCGCCGAGTTGTATTTCTATTCGTACAACGATTCGCTGACCACCGACGACACGCTGATCCCCTTCGACAGCCTCGTGCCGACGGCGGGCAAGATCACTTCCGCGGGCGGCACCGCCGCCTTCAGCTCGTCCGCCAAGGTGCGCGCGCTGCTCTGCCGCATCGACACCACGCTGGTTCATGACGACGGCGATCCGGCCACCGTGGACACGACGCCGGAGCCCGACTGCCGCGCCACCCCGAGCGCCAGTTCGCAGAACCGCGTCGCCGTGACGATCATCTCCTCCGCCCAGCTACCGGGCGAGAGCGCCGCCGCGCAGGCCAAGGAGACCTGGGCCAGCTTCAACTCGGTCGCCAGCACCAGCACCGTGCCCCTGGTGGCCTCCGGCGCCGTGGACGGCACCGGCAACGTCACCATCGTCACCGATCCGGATGGCGCGGGCTACGGCCTGCCGGTGTCGATCTGGACGGTCAAGGACGCCGACGTCGACAAGACTGCCGGCGGCAGCGCCGCCAGCGTCAGCACCTGCCAGCTCGGCGACTACCTCAACAAGCCCTACCGCGATCACGGCGACGACCCGACGGCGGAGTCCGAACTCAAGACGACTTGCCCGAACGACTCGACCGCCTGCGGTTGCCCGGATGCGCACTCGGGCGGCAGCGACTTCCTGTCCGGCCACATCCCCAGCGAGACCTGCTGCGAGAACGTGGACATCCTGGACGTGGACTGCGGCCAGGGCTCGCCGAACGCGATCCCGGACATCCAGTTCTTCCCGGGCATGGGCAATGCCTGGTCCAAGGTCGGCGGCGTCTGCACCATCGGCGCGGCCAAGGCCTACGACCACGCCTACGATGCCGCCAAGAGCGCGGATTACAATGCATCGGCGATCTCCGACGATTCGCTGTTCGAGTGGGTGTTCGGCGTGTCGAACGAAGCGACCTCGCTCAATGCCGGCGGGACCGGCCAGACGCTCACCAACTGCGGTGCGGCCGGCAACGAGAACTGCGCGATCTGGAACCTGACCAGCTCCGAGTCGCTCAACGCCGAAGTCGTCAGCTGTGCGCAGATGAACGCGATCGGCGCCGAGGCGGCCGGACTGTACTACGTCACCGACTCGCCCTGTCAGCTGCCGAAGCAGGTGGGCTCGCCCGAGGCCCAGGCCATCGTGGTCATCAACAACGACGGCCGGCTGAACAACACCCTGTTCTACGGCATGCTGTTCGTGCGCAGCGACACCAAGAGCGCCTATCTTCGTGCCAACGGCAACGCGATGGTGATCGGGTCGGTGGTGGTGGAGGGCAGCACGGACATCACCGGCGGCCTGGAAATCATCTACGACCCGACCAACACCTCCAGCCCGGGCAAGAAGCTGCCGCAGGGCACACGCCTCGGCCGCGTGTCCGGCAGCTGGCTCGACAACACCCAGGGTGGTTTCTGAGGAACCTGCCATGAATCGAATCCCGTCCTCCATCCGCCGCCGCGGCTTCAGCCTGATCGAAGTCCTGATCGCCGTCGTCGTGCTTTCGCTCGGGCTGCTGGCCCTCGCGGCCCTGCAGTCCGCGCTGATCCGGTCCGCGGCGGACGCCAAGGCCCAGAGCCTCGCGATGGCCGTCGCCAAGCAGAAGATCGAGCAACTGGCGGCCGTGCAGACACTCGGCGGCTCCGACAATTCCTGCCTTTCGCCCAGCGAGTGGACCCTGGCCAGCGGCCAAGCTTCCTGCTACCGCGACATCGACGACGAGACCGCCACCGGGTTCGACGGCGACCCGGCGACCACCGGCACGCAGGCCATGGGCGGCATCAATTTCACGGTCGCCACCGACGTGACCCGCTACGTGTACAACGTCGACACCAACGATTACGACGTGGCCAACAACACCGCCCTGGACTCGGCGCTGTACACCACCCCGGAGACGCTGCTGCCCGGCAAGGAATTCAAGCGCATCGTGGTGACCGTGGCCTGGTCGGATGCAAGCGGCACCAACCGCAGCATCCAGGTCGAGGACGCGATCAACGGCATCGTCCCGCGCGACAGCATGGCCATGCTCATGAATCGCAAGGGCACCAGCGCGCGCAAGGCCGAGTCGATCATCGTCAACCCCGGCTCGGTGGCGGGCGTGATCCCGATCGCCGTCGGCAACGGCTCCAACACCGCGGCCAGCAACCCGACTCCCGAATTGCTGGGCAACAACAGCAACACCTACGTGTCCGAGACCCGCTTCGACGTCTACACCTACATCCCCCTGGATTCGACGACCGCACTGGCGCAGTCGCGCGTGGAAACGTCGGTGGTCGGTTGCCGCTGTGACACCGCCACCGCCAATGCCGACGAGTCCTCGCTGCGGCCGACCTACTGGAACGGCGTGCAATACGTCGTTCCGACCGAGGCGACCTATGCTCCGATTGCCGGCCCGAAGGCACTGGCCAGCGGCGAGCTGGAGCAGAGCGACCAGTGTCGCGTTTGCTGCCGTGACCACCACGACCCGGCCGGCAACGACGCCAACGGCGACGTCAAGTCCGCGATCGCCAAGTTCAGCCCGTACCGCGGAACGCACAGCCATTACCTGGTGAACGAATCCACCGGCGCGCAAACGCTCGCCAACACCGGCGTGTACTCGGAAGTCTGCCGCATGATCCGCGTGGACGGCATCTTCCGCGTGGCGGCCGACCTGAACAACGACTACTTCGCCTTCCTGGCGGCGCGCAATACCGGCGTCTCGCCCTTCGTGCCGTCCTCGACCGTAGCCGACGACTACAGCGACATGGTCAAGCGCTACCTCAAGGCGCGGTTCACCGACAACACCGACAACACCACCTACAACGTCCGCAATTCGCCGAATCCCTACTCGTCGACCTACACGACCGGCACGCGGACCCTCAGCGACGGTGTCACGACCCGCAGCTACAACCTCGACGACCCCTCGCTGCTTTACCTGGACGAGACCGCTGACGCGGCATGGATGCACGCGCGGGGTCTCTACATCGACTACCTTGGCGCCGAGGCCATCGCCAAGATCGACGCAGCCAAGGCGGCGTGCACGTCACTCGATCCGAATGAGTGCGTCCTGCCTTACCTGCCCTTCACCTCGATCAACCTGAGCGAGTTGGCGGAATGGAAGGACGTGGCGATCACCCCGGATCCGGCCAGTACCGGCCAGGTCATTTCGGTGATGAACAACGGTTTCGACACCGCGGTGGGCGACTCGACCTACACCTACAGCAATGGTTCGTCCTCGTCGGGCAGCTATGTCATCGATTTCGCGACGGCCATCAGCACCGACATTACCGAGGGCATGACCGTCTCCGGTACCGGCATCGGCGACAGCGCGCGCGTCATCACCATTTCCGGCAGCAAGAGGAAGGTGACAGTCGACGTGCCGATGACGGCGGCGATCGCGAGCGGCACCACGATCACCTTCGAAGGCTCGCCGGTGCGTGGCCGCGCGACGCCGGGCACCAGTCCCGCCACGAACGACGAGTCCTATGCCCGCGCCACGGCGAGCACGCACAACGCCGCGGTGGCGCTGCGCTTCCCGATGAACGCCGACGAGACCTCGCTGACCGACGACCAGCGCTTCAACATCCAGGCGGGCGGCTCGCCGCCCGACCCGACGGCCGGCAGCTTCAAGGTCACCGGCTTCTCGGGCTACACCGTGGATGCCACGCACCCGGGCGTGTACTGGGGCGGCAACTCGGGTACGCCCTCGCTGGCCAACTCGTGCAACCTGGTCGGCGGCGCCTTGCCCTATACCTGCTCGGCCTCCTCGGGCATGGGCGGCGGCATGAAGGTCCTGCTGGGCAGCTACAACGTCGCGGCCACCAA
>CBININ010000157.1:0-5708 GCA_966250755.1 uncultured Gammaproteobacteria bacterium
CAGCGCCTGTCGGATCGGCTCGATCTGCAGGATCTGCGACCCGATGTGCATGTGCAGGCCGTCGAGACGGACATTGGGCCGCTGCGACGCGGTCTCGAACCAGGTTCGAGCCTCCGCCACCGACACGCCGAACTTGTTGCCCGACTTGCCGGTGGAGATCTTGGCGTGGGTGAGCGCATCCACGTCGGGGTTGATGCGTACCGAGGCCTGCGCGACCTGGCGCCGCGAGGCGGCGATCGCCTGCAGCTGCTCGAGCTCGGCCCGCGATTCCACGTTGAACCGGGCCACGCCCGCCTCCAGCGCCTGCACGATCTCGTCGGCGCGCTTGCCCACGCCGGAAAACACGATGCGGCTCGCCGGGATGCCCGCGCGCAGGCTGCGCCACAACTCGCCGCCGGACACGATGTCGGCGCCCAGCCCCGCCTCTGCCACCAATGCCAGGATGGCCGCATTCGGATTGGCCTTCACCGCATAGCAGACCATCGCGTCCAGCCCGGCGAGCGCCTTGCGCAGGCCCTCGATCCGCCCGCGGATGGCCGCCGCCGAATACACGTGCAGCGGCGTGCCTTCGCGCCCGGCCAGCGCCGCCAGTTCCACGCCTTCGCAGCGTCCCGCTGCATCACTTGCTGTGGCGTTCAATGCGTCCTCGTTTCGTCGCGGCAAAAAAAAGGGCGGCCCGGCAAGCGGGCCGCCCACGGGGAAGCGATCAGAACTCGTAGGAAACCAGCAACTGCATGTAGCGCGGGGCCTGCCAGCGGCGGCCCTCGCCGAAGTAAGGCATCTTGTTGCCCGCCGTGCTTTCGTAGCGGGAGTGGACGTTGACGGTCGCCTGGCGGTTGAGAAGGTTGAAGACCGAGAACTTGGCGGACAGGTTGCCGGGGCCGACCGGCATGGTCCAGGTCACGCTGGCGCTCAGGTCGGTCACCCAGGGCATGCGTCCGAAGGCGCCGCGCGGCGAGTACTCGAGCACGCGGGTGAGGTAGCTGCTGCAGCCGGAGGTGCACAGCCAGCCCGAACCGCCGCCGCTGAACTCGCCCGGGCCAAAGCCGCGGTTGTCGTTGGGCCAACGCACGCCGAAGGCTGTGATGGGGCCGCCGGACACCGCCGAGTAGGTCGCGCCCGCGCTCCAGTTCTCGTTGATCTTGTAGCTACCGCGGAACTTGAACTGGTGGCGATGGTCGTTGAACAGCACGCCGTAGCGCTCGTTCACGGCCGGGTGGTCATAGAACTGCACCAGGTTGGTGTCGGCGTAGCCGGTGTCCGAGTTGACCGGCCCTTCGATGTTGCCCTCGGACTTGGACCACAGGTAGCTGCCATTGAACGCCCACTTGCCGTCCCAGGCGCGATCGAGCTGGAACTCCACCGCCTTGTAGACGCGCTTGGGCCGCTTGTAGCCGAAGATCGCGCCGCTGCCGGTGGCCTGGTAGCCGTCGGTGGCGCTGTCGAAGGTCACGTACTCGCCCTGGGACTCGCACCACAGGGTGGTCTTCTCGCCCGGGTTGATGATCGGGAAGCCGGAGGCGCTGTCATTGACGAAGTAGTCCGGGCACTCGGCGATGTGGTTGATGCGGGTGTCTTCGACCGCGCGATTGACCTTCCGGTAGGTGGCGTTGATGCCATAGGACCACGCGGAATCGATCGCCTTCTGGAAGCCGAGGATGTATTCGTCCTGGAACACCATCTTCAGGTCCTTGGCGATCTCGATGCGGACGTCATCGGGCGCGGGGACGTTGCCGTCGTCGTTCACCGGCCCGAGCTGGGCGCCGATCACCGGGAACTGGTAGGGGTTGCCGGCGGGATCGGTCCGCGTCTCCCAGCCGTCGACCAGGTAGAAGGTGTGCTCGTCGGTGGTGCCGCCGCCGAAGTAGTCGGCCAACTTGTTGGTCAGCGGCAGGTAGTAGCGGCCGGCGTTGCCGAAGAACTTGGTGCGGCCGTCGCCGTTGACGTCCCAGCTGAAGCCCACGCGCGGCGAGATCATGTCCTTGAAATCGGCCTTGGTGAAGGTGCCGCCGGACGCCAGCTTGTTGTGGAACTGGTCTGCACGCACGCCCAGGTTGAGCAGCAGGTTGTCGGAGACGTTCCAGACGTCCTCGACGTAGAAGGCCCGCATGTCCGTGGTGACCGGCGTGCCCGTCACGTAGCGACGGGCATCCACGTAGGCCACGTTGCCGGCGGGAACGGTCACGCCGTTGACCACGCGGTTGCTCGCCGTGGAGGACAGGCCGATGAGCGTGTAGCTCATGCCGTCGCCCGGGTAGCTCACCCGGCTGTCGGAATCCTGGATTTCCTGGTCGACGCCGAAACGCAGCAGGTGGTCGCCCAGGGTCCATTCGAAGTCCAGCCGGGTGGCTTCGCGCTTGTCCTCGCGCAGCGACAGGCTGGTGTTGGACGGGTGGCAGCCTTCGCGCTGCGTGGCGGCACCGAACACCGAGTTGTAGCTGGTCGAGCGCGTCAGGATGCTGCAGTCCGGGTCCCAGGCGCTGTAGGAATCGGCGCTGCGCCGGTTGACGCCGTAAAGCACCTTGGCCACGAAGTTGTCGGTGAAATGGCCGGTGTAGGTCACCGACCAGTTGCGGCCGCCCGACCCGGAATTGCTCGGGCCCGCGTCGGTGCCGAGCGTGTCGCTGCTCCAGTCGTAGCCGAAGGCATGGGTCTCGGACTCGCCATCGTCGGAGAAGGCCAGGAACTCCAGGCCATGGTCCTCGTTGAGGCGCCAGTCCACCTTGGTGCCCCAGAAGGTGGTGTCGCTCTTGGTCTCCCAGGCCTTCAGGGCATCGAAGTCCTTGGAGTCGGCGTCACGCCTTTCGACCATGGCGAAGATGAAGAGCCGGTCCTTGATCAGCGGGCCGGATGCCCACAGGTTGGCCTTGTAGAACGGACTCTCGTCCCGGCTGGTATAGCTGAGGTCCGTGACCTTGCCGTCGGAATAGAAGTGGTCCTTGCGCGAGGACTCCCAGGACGCCGGCTCCATCAGCAGCTGCACGCCGCCATGGAGCTCGTTGCCGCCCGAGCGCGTCACTGCGTTGATCACGCCACCGGTGGTGCGGCCGAACTCGGCGGAATAGCCGCCGGTCTTGACCTGCACTTCCTCGAAGAAGTTGAAGGGCACCGTCGAGAAACCCTGGCGCCGGTACGGATCGGTGACGTTGAGGCCGTTGATGTAGGTGGCGTTTTCGGCCACCGAGGCGCCGCCGAAGGTCAGGCCGCCGAAGGTGGCGCCTGAACTGACCACGCCCGGCGCGAGCAGGGCGACCGAACCCAGGGTCTGGTCCACCGGCATGCGCAGCAGTTCTTCGCGGGTGACGTTGGTCGCGGTCTCGGTGGACTGCACGTCCACGCGGTTGACGACCCTCGAGCCGATGACCTGCACGGTCTCCAGCGCCACGGCGCCGGTCTCGGTCAGGTTGACGGTGGTGGTCGTGCCGATGGAAACGTTGAGGCTGACCGGCGCGCCCGAGCCCGAGGACAGCGTGTAGTCGCCGGGGGGCAGCTGGCCGATGCGGTAGCTGCCGTCCTCGCCGACGGTGACGGTGCGGCTTGCCCCCGTCGCCGTGTTGACCACCGTGACCTGCGCGCCGGCCTGCGCGCGGCCGGCCACGGTGCCGGTGACGCTTTGCGCCATCACGGAAGTGGAGGCCAGCGACGCGAGGCACAGCCCCATCGCCATGCAAAGGACGTTCTTGCGCAACTTGGTATGGGTGCTGCTCATGGTTTCTCCCCGGTGCTCTTGGTTGTCCGGGCTACGAAGTCGTAGTCCCAGGTGTCGAAATACAGGTTGCCGCCGCGCCACTCGACCTCGCCGCGTTGCGAGTCGACGTCATCGGAGCGCAGGTGCTGCTTGGCCGGCACGAAAGCGCGGCCGAAATCGTCGTTGAAAGCGATGCGGTAGGCGTCGAAGCCGCCGAAATAGAAGTCCGCGATCCGCGGATCGGCGTCCTCGAGATGGCCGGTGGTCACGTCCATCGGGATCCAGCCTTCGGGCTCGAGGTAGAGCCAACCCCAGTCGTGCAGGTTGTCGTAGTCACCGTCCGAATAGACCATGCCCGACTGCCAGCGCGCCGGGATGCCGTTGAGGCGCAACAGCGTGATCAGCAGCAGCGTTTGCTGCCCGCAGTCGGCATGGCCGGCCTTGAGCGCGTACTCGCTGATGTTGGGAATGGTCGCGTATTCGAGCGCGCCGGCCCAAGGGATGCGGTCCACCGCGGCGAAGAGCTTGCGCGCGACCTTGCGCTTGTCGGTCTCGTCGCCGACCACCTGGCGGGAAAATTCGCGGATGGCCGGCGTGAAGACGACGTGCGGCGGGCGCTCGGCGATGTAGTCCTCGGGCTTCGCGTCGGCGAACGCGCGCGGGGCGCCCGGCGCCGGCTTGTACTGCGCCAGCACCGTCAACGCGTAACGGACCTCGAAGCGCGTCGGCTTGCCCGCCTCCGCCCGCGCTTCCAGGTACACGGTGCGCATCGGCGCAGTGGCCGGCGCGATCTCGTGCGCGGACGGCGTGCTGGCCACCAAGCGCAGGCCTTCCTGCTGGCCGGGGATCTCGCGCGGATAGGGAATCCAGGCGCGGACCACCTCGCCGGCCGGCACGGCGTCGGCTTCCACCGTGATGCCCTGGATAACGTCGATGGTGCGACGCGCCACGCCGCCGGCGAGCGCGGCCGCGACCACCTCGCGGTGGTGCGCATTGGCACGCTCCATCGGCCCGTCCACCAGCGGCGTCGGCGGATCGCGCCGCGCGAAGGCCTCGGCGCTGAGCCGGAACAGGTTGGACGGCGCGCGGTTGAAGTAGCGCACGCGCCCGTCGATCTCGCGCTTCTCCAGCAGGCCTGCCGCATCCCAGCGGTCGAACTCCTCCTCGCGCAGGTCCGGCACCTGCCGGCGTACGCGCGCGATGGCCTGTTCGCGATCCAGGCCGAAGTCGAGCAGGATCCGGCGCATGCGTTCGCGCTCGTCGCGCAGCGCGACAGCCTCGGCGCCGGAGTCGGCGGCCGCCGACAGCGCCTCGGCGATGGCGGCCTCGGCCTGGGCGAAACGGCCCGCGTCCACCAGCGCGCGTACTTCATCGAGGCGGCGGGGCGGCGCCGCGGCGGCGAGTGCGCCCGCCATGGCGAAGGCCACGAGCAGCCCGCAGGCCAGGTGGCGAACGTCGGCATGACGACGGGCCGGGTGCACAATATCTCGTGCCTGCGGCTTGGCCACGCCCGACCCCCTTGGGAAATTCCCTGCGAAGGCCGCTGTGTAACATACGTGAAGGGGATGGTCAATAATTTATTCCTGTCTGCTATATTCCACGAATCACCTATTCCGGACAGGCAATCCATGGGGGCGAGATGATCCGGACGGCATGGCCCTACCTGGCCGTGATGCTGCTGGCGGCAGGCGTGTTCCCCGCCCTGGAACGGCGCTTCAAATGGCGCGTTTTCGGCTTTGCCCCGCCCATCGTCCTGACGTACCTGCTGGTCACCGCGCTGGCCGTGTCGGGGCTGTGGCAGAACACGCCCGAGATCGTCGCGACCCACAAGATGGCGATCGGCAACCTCGTGCCGGCGCTGGTCTTCCTGCTGATGATCAACTGCGACCTGCGCGCGATCCTGGCGCTGGGGCCGCGGGTGCTGGCGGTGTTCTTCACCACCACGGCCACGCTGGCGATCGCCTTCGTGCTGAGCTTCCTGATCTACCGGCGCTGGCTCACCGGCGACGGCTGGCAGCCG
>CBININ010000158.1:0-5700 GCA_966250755.1 uncultured Gammaproteobacteria bacterium
TCGATCTCGATCCTGGCCGGCATGATCTTCGGCGGCCTGATCTTCAAGCTGGCGGGCGACCAGGGGCCGTTCGCGGCCACCGCCGCGCTGGTGCTGCTGGCCATTGCCGGCAACCTCACCAGCCGCCTGATCCCGAAGGTGGACGCCGGCGCGCCGGAGACCAAGGTCAACTGGATTCCGATCGTCGAATCCCTCGAGGTGATCCGGCTGGCGAAGAAGCAGGTGGCGGTGCGCAACGCCATCCTTGGCATCAGCTGGTTCTGGTTCTTCGGCACGGTGCTCACCGCGCAGCTGCCGAGCTACGCGCCGCTCTACCTGGGTGGCGACGAGACGCTCTACATCGTCGCGCTGGCGCTGTTCTCGCTGGGCACCGGCGTCGGCAGCATGCTCTGCGAGAAGCTCTCGCACCGCACGGTGGAACTGGGCCTGGTGCCCTTCGGCGCGCTCGGCATGACCGCCTTCTGCATCGACCTGTACTTCGCGCGGCCGGGGCTGGCGCCGGCGACCGGGCTGGACGTGGCGGGCTTCTTCGCCGCCGCCGGCAGCGTGCGGATCATGGCCGACCTGGTGCTGATCGGGCTGTTCGCCGGCTTCTACGTGGTGCCGCTGTTCGCGCTGGTGCAGAGCCGCACGCCCAAGCACGAGCTCTCGCGGGTGATCGCCGCGCTCAACATCCAGAACTCGCTGTTCATCGTCGCCGCGGCCATGCTCTCGCTGGCCGCGCAGCGCGCGCTCGGCTGGTCGATTCCCGGGCTGTACCTCGCCACCGGCATCGCCACCGCTTTGGTCTCGCTCTTCATCTTCAGCCTGGTGCCGGAGTTCTTCCTGCGCTTCCTGGCCTGGATCTACATCTCGCTGATGTACCGCGTGCGCAGCACCGGCGTGGAGGAGAACGTGCCCGACGAGGGCGCGGCACTGCTGGTGTGCAACCACGTCAGCTACATGGACGCCTTGATCCTCAGCGGCGCCATTCCACGACCCATTCGTTTCGTCATGTACTACCGGATCTTCAACACGCCGGGCGCGGCCTGGGTGTTCAAGGCCGCGCACGCCATCCCGATCGCCGGCGCGAAGGAAGACCCGGTGCTGATGGAAAAGGCCTTCGTGGACGTCGACGCCGCGCTGGCCGCCGGCGAGCTGGTCTGCATCTTCCCCGAGGGGCACCTGACCCGCGACGGCGAGATCGATGCCTTCAAGCCCGGCGTCGAGCGCATCCTCAAGGCGCGCCCGGTGCCGGTGGTGCCGATGGCGCTCAAGGGCATGTGGGCCAGCGTCTGGTCGCGTCGCGACAGCACCCTGGGTCGCCTGCGCATCCCGCGCCGGCTGCGCGCGCGCGTCGAGGTGGTGGCGGCGCCGGCCGTGCCGGGCGAAACGGCGACGGCGGCGAGCCTGGAGGCGATCGTCCGCCGCCTGCGCGGCGACAGCGCCTAATTGACGAAACCCGCCACCACGAAGATCGCCAGCACGGCCAGCCACAGCAGCAGCACGCGCCAGACCAGCGACATCGCATCGCGCAGTTCCAGCAATGCCGGCGCCTGCGCCGGCCCGTCGATCGCGTAGGCGTCCTCTTCAGCGAGTTCGCACACCACGCTCGCCCGCGCCGCGGCGCCGAGGAAACCGATGTCCAGCCGCAGGCCGCCCTGCGCATGCCAGTCGCGCCAGGCCGCCAGCACGCCGTCGAAGTTCGCCGCCAGCGCGAGGCCGAAGGTCATCAGGTGCGCGACCGGCCAGTTGAGCAGGGCGATGGCCTCGCGCGCGGCCTCGCCCTGCGCGGGCGGCAGCACCTTCTGCGCCGAACCCTGCGCGGCCAGCGACACCAGGCGGTAGAGCAGCGCGCCCGCCGGCCCGAGCAGAAGGAACCAGAACAGCACGCCGAACCAGCGCCACAGCGCGCAGCGGAACACCGCCTCCACCAGCGTGGGGCCCTCGATCACCGGCTCGCCGCCTTCCGGGAACAGCGCAGCCGCCGCGGCGCGACGCGCGGCCGGATCACGGGCATCCACCACCGCCTCGACGTCGAGCTCGAGATCGCGCGGACCCCAGGTGTAGATCAGCGCGAGCAGTGCGAACACGAACATCGGCAGCCCGTACCAGCGATCGCCCAGCAGCCACTGCAGCGCACCGATCGCCAGCACCGGCAGGCCGACCGCCAGCAGCAGGCCGAAGCGCCCTCGCCACACGCCCTGGCCGGCGAAGACGCGGCCGAGCCACCGCAACCAGCCGATGAACCAGCCGTAGCGGCGCACGGACCCGAGGCCCGGCGCGACGTGCCCGAGCACCAAGGCCAGCACGACGGCGATCAGGGCTAGGTCCACGGGGCGCGTCCGGGCGTCATGCGGGCTAGTGTAGCGCCGCCGCCGCGTGCAGGCGGCGCGAAGGCACCCCCGCTAGTGACGCGACAGCCAGTCCTCGATCAGCCATCGCGAAATGGACAGGCGCGGCGAGGCGATCATCTCGCCGGAGGCTACCTGCGCGCGGATCTCGTCGGCGCTGAACCAGCGCGCGTCCTGCAGCTCGGCGCCGACCGACACCGGCTGGGGATCGGCCTCGGCGCTGAAGCCCAGCATCAAGGCTGCCGGGAAGGGCCAGGGCTGCGAAGCCAGGTAACGGGCGCTGCGGATGCGCACGCCGGCCTCCTCCATCACCTCGCGGGCAACCGTCTGTTCCAAGGACTCCCCAGGCTCCAGGAACCCGGCCAGCACCGACCAGCGCTTCTCCGGCCAGCTCGCCTGCCGGCCCAGCAACAGGCGTTCGCCATCGCTCACGGCCACGATGATGGCCGGGTCGGTGCGCGGGTAATGCTCCAGCCCGCACGCAGGGCATCGGGCCAGGAAACCGCCGCGTTGCAGCACGGTCGCGGTGCCGCAGGCGCCGCAGTAGCGATTGCGCGCCTGCCAATGCAGTAGCGCGCGCGCCTGCGCATACGCCGAGGCCGATTGCGGCGGCCAGCGCAGCGCCGCGCTGCGCAGGTCCAGTCGCGTGGAAGGCGGTTCCGGCAGCCGGCGCGCGTCCATCGCGAACCAGGCCTCGCCCTGCTCGTCCAGGCCGAGGAACACCGCCTCGTCGGGGCCGGTGGACTGTTCCTCGCCGGTGCGGAAGCGCGGCGCGTCGGCCTCGCCGTCGAACAGCGCATTGCCCTCCTCGTCGAGCACCAGCACGCGCGCGCCGGGCCAATGGCGCTGCAGCGCCTCGGCGTCCTCGCGCAGGTGCTCGGCCCGATCAAGGCCGGGATGCTGGAAGGCGAACTGCCGCGGCGTCTCGCTCACCGGCGGCGCGCGCTCACACCGAGAAGCTGCTGCCGCAGCCGCAGGTGGTCTTGGCGTTCGGGTTGCGAATGACGAATTGGGCGCCCTGCAGGTTCTCGCGGTAGTCCACCTCCGCGCCCATCAGGTACTGCAGGCTCAGCGGGTCCACCAGCAAGGTGACGCCGTCGCGCTCCAGCGCGAGGTCGTCCTCGGCCCGTTCCTCGTCGAAGGTGAAGCCGTACTGGAAGCCCGAGCAGCCGCCGCCGCTGATATACACCCGCAGCATCAGGGCCGGGTTGCCCTCCTCGGCGATCAGGCGGGCGACCTTGGCGGCCGCGGCCGCGGTGAAGTCGAGGGGCTGCTCGAGGTCGAGGTAGCTGGGGGTGGCGGTTTCCATGGAAGTACTAGTATGCGCGGTCCGGCGGGATTCAAGCGGCGGGCGTGGGGGAATGCGGCCGCCGTCACGGCGCCTTGCGCGCATCCCAGGTGAAGGCCTTCTCGATCCGCCCCGCGTTGCCTTGCAGGGTCACCCGCACCCGCTGCGGCACGAAGCCCGGCGGCAGCATCACGCTGTCCTCCAGCTGCTGGAAATAGCGGAAGGAGAACGGCTTGCCGCCCGCGCCCTTCTCCTGCACCAGCTCGTCCCATCCCACCGTGCCGAGCTTGCCGTCGCGGATGCCGTCCACCACGAAGCGCATCGTGCCCTTGCTGATGGCGCCGCGATTCAGGTTCTGGGTCAGGGTGACGGTGTAGTGCCAGGTGCCGCCGCTCTCGGGTGCGAAGATGGCCTCGTGCACCCGCAGGCCCTGGCGCTGGCCGGTGGACCCGACCAGGCGCTCATAGAAGTCCAGGTCCGCGCGCAGGCCCGACACCTCCTCCTCGCGCTCGGCCAGGGCCTTCTGCAGCTCGAGGTTGGCATTGCGGCTGATCTGGTCGGAGCGCTTGAGCGTGGCCACCTGCTGGCGCAGGTCGTCGAGCGACTCGCGATCGGCCGTGGCCTGCTTGCGCTCCTGCGCCAGCGCCTGCCGAGCCTGCTCCAGGCCCGGGGCCGCACGGCGGCTGGCCCAGGCCCAGGCCAGGGCGAGGCTGGCGGCCCAGGCCAGCAACAGGGCGACGACGCCGATCCGCAGCCAGGTGCGGGCATGCGAAGGGCGGTCGCGGGGGGCATTCACGTCCATGGCGAAAGGATACCGGACCCCGCCTGACAGTCCGGCATCCCAGGGGCATAATCCGGGGCCCAGGGAAGAAAATCGCGCAATGACTGAACACGACGGGTCCCAGCTCGCCGAGGCCGAGGCCGCGCTCCCGCGGCGCTGGCCGGCGCGGGCGCATCTGATCGCGCGCCGCCTGCGTCGCTTCCACGCCGACGGCTGGGACATCAATGGCCTGTTCCTGGTGCAGGCCGAGGCCGCCGAACTTGGCGCCGGCTGCGCGGCCGCCGACGAACCCGCCGCCCCATCGCTGCAACGCATTGCCGAGATCGCCGCCGGCCTGGTCGCGCGCGAGGAGTTGCCGGGCCTGGACACCGGCGACCAGCTGCTGGCCCTGGCCGAGGCGCTGGCCGCCGCGACGCCGGAGCCGGCGCCGGAGGCCGAGCTGCTGGAGGTTGAATTCGAAGCGGTGGAACTGGTGGTCGAGGAAACCGTGTTCGTCGAGGCCGCGGCACCGCTGCCCGCCGAGCCCGAAGCGGAGGAGATCGACGTCTGGGCCGACGACGCCGCGCTGTTCGCGCCGGCGCCCGCCGCTTCCGCGTCGCCGGCCTCGGGCGCCCGGCCCGGCATCGCGCGCACCACGCCGCCGGCACCGGCGTCGATGGCGCCGACCTCCGGTTTCGCGTCCGGTGTGGCTTCCGCGTCCGCGTCCGTTCCGGCTTCCGCCCGTGCCGCCGCGCCGGTACCTGCACCTGCACCCGCCGCCATGGCGCGACCGGCGCCTGCACCCATCGCGGCGCCGAAAGCCGAGCCCGCGCCCCGCGCGGGCGGGAGCACGAGCGCCGAGCCCGGCCTGCCGCGCGGCTTCCGCGTCTACCACCTGACCGACTACGGCTCGCTCTCGCTCGAGCTCGACCAGCGCTTCGAGGGCATGGGCCTGGAAGTCGAGTTGCTCGAGCAGGTCGAGGAGCTCAACGAACTGCTGGGCGCCGTCCCCGCCGACCTGGTGCTGATCGACGGCATGTTCGCGCCCGAGCTCGAGGACATCGGCGCGGCCATGCGCACGGCCCGGGCCAAGGCGCCCAAGCTGCGCCTGGCCGCGGTGGTGGACGTCGACGACATGCCGACCCGCCTGGCCGCGCGCCGCGCCGGCGTGGACGCGCTGATCGTCGCGCCGAAGAACGCGGTCGAGGTGCTGTCGCGCCTCCAGCAACTGGCGGGCCCGGCCCGCGAGGAGAACTTCCGCATCCTGATCGTCGAGGACGACCGCAGCCAGGCGCTGTTCGCCGAAGGCATCCTGCGCA
>CBININ010000159.1:0-5695 GCA_966250755.1 uncultured Gammaproteobacteria bacterium
CTGGCCCTGGTTTCCTCGCTGGCCTTCGCCTCGGCGGACGTCGAGAACAAGTGGCGCCTGCAGCTGAGCGGCGACGCCGAATCCACCGGCGAGATCACCCTCGCCATCGCCCCGGAGGACGAACAGGCGATCACCGTCACCGTCGCGATCGCCGACGACACCGACGAGAACGCGGTCGCCGCTGCGTTGACGAACGAACTGCGCCTGCGGCTCGGTGACCTCTACCAGGTCGAGCGCGACGACGGCGAGGACGTGCTGATCAAGCGCCAGCCGGGCGAGAAGAAGTTCAGCGTGGCGGTGGTCGAGAACACCGTGGAGGGCGTGCGGATCAATCTCGACGAGGAGTGAGAGACGCGCCTGTATGCGTTTCCATGCCGAAAAAGCCGCCCATGGGCGGCTTTTTTGTTGCGGTGCGGCTTCCCAAGCGGCGGCGCCCCGGGGTAGTGTGATGGAGTTGTCGCTTTACAGGGGGCAGCGGCGCAGGACGTGGCCACTGTCAGGTTGCACTCCATCGATGAGGTAACGCATGCGCAAGACCACGACCACCACCCTCGGCCTGGCCATCGGCCTGGCCATCTGCCTGCCCGGCATCGCCGCCGCCGCCCCGGCCAATGCCGCGTTCGACAACGCCAATGGCCATTCCGCCGTGCTGCGTTGCGGCACCCGCGAGCCGAGCGAGGCCGACAAGCTGCTGCGCGAGGAAAGCTTCCTCAACCTGCGCTCGCGCCTGAACAAGGGCAAGCCGGGCAGCGGTGGCGGCGGCAACGGCAGCAGCGACCCGAATTTCCGCGCGACCGTCAATGTGTACGTGCACGTGATCCGCAGCGCGAGCGGCGCTGGCGCGCCCACCTCGCAGCAGATGAACGACCAGATCGCAGTGCTCGACGCCGCCTACGCCGGCGACGGGTTCGACTTCACCGTGGTTGCGACCGACTACACCAACAACGACGCTTGGTACACGGCGCAGCCGGGCACCACCGCCGAATCGCAGATGAAGAACGCGCTGCGCCAGGGCGGCGCCGCCGACCTCAACATCTACTACAACAACATGGGCGGCGGCCTGCTCGGCTGGGCGACCTTCCCGTCCAACTACACGGCCAGCCCGAAGATGGACGGCGTGGTGATCCTGTCGAAGTCCCTGCCGGGCGGCAGCGCCGCGCCGTACAACCTCGGCGACACGGGCACCCACGAAGTCGGCCATTGGCTGGGCCTGTACCACACCTTCCAGGGCGGCTGCAGCGGCAGCGGCGACCTGGTGGACGACACGCCGGCCGAGCGCTCGGCGGCCTACGGCTGCCCGGTGGGCCAGGACAGCTGCCCGCGTGCCGCCGGTGCGGATCCGATCACCAACTTCATGGATTACACCGACGACTTCTGCATGGACAACTTCACCAACAACCAGGGTTGGCGCATGCAGCAGCAGTGGCTGACCTACCGCCAGTAAGCGGCCGGGAGATCGGGCCAGGAAGGGGCGCTTCGGCGCCCCTTTTTTCATGTCGGGCGTGTGCGCGCCTCCGGCGCGCGGCGCGCTAGATCCTGCCCTGCAGGCCCTGGTTGATCGACTCGACCAGTTCGGCGGCGTTCCAGGGCTTGGCCAGGAACTCGTGCAGGCCGGCCTCCTTGCGGGCGCGGTCCACCGCGGCCTGCTCGGCCTGGCCCGAGAGCATGATCTTGACCACCTCGGGAAAGCGCTTGTGCGCCTCGACCAGGAACTCGTCGCCCTTCATGCCGGGCATCAGCCAGTCGGACACGATCACCAGCAGCTTGTGGCCCTGGCCGGAAAGTTCATCGAGCAGCTCCAGTGCCTCCTCGGCGCTCTCGGCGATGTCGATGACGAAGTCGTTGCCGAAGGCGCGGCGCAGCTGGTCCTTGAGCGCCGTCAGCACGATGATCTCGTCGTCCACGCACAGCAGGATTCCCTTTTCCATCACGCCACCCCCGCGATCGGCAAACTGACGGTGAATGTGCTGCCGACGCCGACCTCGCTGTCCACCGCGATGCGGCCGCCGTGCTTCTCGATGATCTTGCGCACGATGTCCAGGCCCAGTCCAGTGCCTTCGCCGGCCGGCTTGGTGGTGAAGAACGCGTCGAAGATCCTGTCCTTGATTTCCGGCGGGATGCCGCAGCCGGAATCGCCGACGCTCACGTGCGCCCAGTCGCCCTCGCGGCGCAGGCCGACGGTCAGCGTGCCCTTGTGGTCCATCGCCTGCAGGGCGTTGTGGACCAGGTTCGTCCATACCTGGTTGAGCTCGTCGGGCAGGCAGCGCACCGGCGGCAGGTCCTCGTACCGGCGGATGAGCTCGGTGCCGTGCTTGATCTGGTTCTGGTAGATCGTCAGTACTGTCTCCAGGCCCTCGCGCAGGTCGGTCTCCGCCCACACCTGCACGCCACCGAAGCGCGAGAAGCTCTTGAGCGCGAAGATGATCTTCGCCACCCGGTCCACCGCGGTGTTGATGTTGTCGGCGTTGTTGGTGATGGTGGCGATGCCGTAGGCGGTCTCCAGGATCAGCTCGCAGGCCGGGTGGCGCAGCAGCGGCAGGAACTCCTCGATCGCGTCGTGGGCCTGCAGTTGCACCAGCAGGCCGGCGCGGTGGCGGGCCTGCTCGAGGCCGTCCGCCTCGAGCCTGGTGGTGAGTTCGCGCACGATCGCGCGCTCCTCGCGGGTGCTGAGCATCGCGCGTTGCCGCGTGGCGCGCGCGATCAGCGCGCTGAACACGCGCCGGTGCGCGCTGTCGAGTTCGTCGAGCAGGCGCGGCAGGGTGGACAGCGCCGCGCCCAGCGACTCGCTGATGTTGCGGCCGCTGGACTTGATCGCGCCGATCGGCGTGTTGATCTCGTGCGCCACGCCGGCGATCAGCTGGCCGAGCGCCGCCATCTTCTCCGAATGCACCAGGTGGGCCTCGGCCTGGTTGCGCTCCACCAGCGCCTGTGCGGCCTGGGCGCGGGCGTTCTCGGCGGCGGCGTAGGCATCGGCGTTGGCCAGCGCGATCGCGGCATAGGCGACCGCGGAGCGGAAGACCTCGAGGTCGCGCTCGGTATAGGCATCCACGCGGTGGCTCTGCACCGTCGCCACGCCGATCCTGCGGCCGTTGGCGATCAGCGGGCGGAACACCGCCGACAGGATCGGCGCCGAGGACACGATCGTGTTCGCGGTCGGCGCGTTGTCGAGCTGGGTCTCGTTGAACAGGGTCAGCTCGCGGTCCTCGCGGAAGGTCAGCACCGCCAGCGAGGTCGGGTGGTCGAGCGGGTAGGAGGCTTCGGAATCCTCGATGCCGTCCTCGACGTAGTAGATGTAGTCGAGCGAATCGCCGCCGGGCGAGAGCAGGGCCACGCCGAAGGCGTCCATCGGCAGCAGCGGCTTGAGGTGCTCCTCCAGCGTGGTGCAGATCGCGCGGCGGTCGAGGCTGCCGGTCAGGTCCTTGCCGATGTCGCCGAGCAGGCGCAGGGTCTCGGCCGACGCGGCGAGTTCCTCGTTGGCGCGCTTGATCACGGCGTTCGCTTCCCAGCGCGCCATGATCGCCGCGACCTGGTTGGCCACGTACTGCAGCAGGTCCAGGTCGGCCTGGTCGTAGGTGATGTCGGCGCTGTAGCTCTGCACGATGATCAGGCCGTAGACCCGGTCCTGCGCGAGCAGCGGCGCGCCCATCCAGCTGTAGAAGTCCACCACGCCGCGCGGCGCGCGGATCTCGCCGGCGGCCACCAGCGCGCGGAAGGTCGGGTCGTCCAGCAGCCAGGGCTTGCGGCTGCGGATCACCAGCGAGGAGATGCCTTCGCCGTAGGGGAAGGCCTCCATCACCTCGTTCGGGTCCTCGTCCACCAGGTAGACCTGGCGGATCATCTGCGCGTCGGCGTCGAAGGTGGAGATGATGAAGTTCCTGGCGTACATCAGCCGGCCGACGATCTCGTGCAGCCGCGCGTAGTGCTCGTGCTGGCCGCTGTCCACCGAGGACAGGGCCGCGATCTCGTAGAGCGCGCGCTGCAGTTCCTCGGCCCGGCGGCGCTCGGCCAATTCCTGCTCGAGCGCGGCGATGCGCAGCTGCAGCCGGGTTTCCTCGCCGCCGGCCAGTTGCTCGTCGTCGCGCATCAGGTCATCCGTGTTCATCGCCCACCTCCACGCGGTTGCGGCCGCCGGCCTTGGCGCGGTACAGCGCAGCGTCGGCCCGGGCCATCAGGCTGGCGACACTGTCGTCCTTGCGGCAGGCGGCCACGCCGAAGCTGGCGGTGACCCGGCCGATGCCGGCGAACGCGTGCGCGGCGATCGCCTCGCGCACCTTCTGGGCGGTCGCCAGGCAGCGCTCGACGCCCGCGTGCCGGCACACCACCACGAACTCCTCGCCGCCCAGCCGCGCCAGCACGTCGGCGTCGCGGGTGCACTGGCGCAGGAAGCGCGCCATGCCTTCCAGCACCACGTCGCCGGCGGCGTGGCCGTAGGTGTCGTTGACCTGCTTGAAGTGGTCGATGTCCATGATCGCCACCGCGAACTCGACGTCGTAGCGGCGGGCGCGGATGAACTCCTCCTCCAGCACCTGGTCGAGCTTGCGGCGGTTGGCCAGGCCGGTGAGCTTGTCGGTCACCGACAGCAGCTCGAGCTCGCGGTTCTTCTCCACCAGCTCCAGCGTGCGCGCCTGCACGATGTCCTCGAGCTCGGCGTTGAGCCGGCGCAGCTCCTCGTTCTGGCGGATCAGGTCGCGTTCCTGGCGGTAGCTCTTGATCGCCGCCCGCACCGTCAGCACGATGTCCTCGTTGAGGAAGGGCTTCTCCAGGAAGCGGTAGAGGTTGGCGTCGTTGATCGCCCGCTTCACGCCGGTCAGGTCGCTCTGGCCGGTGAGCAGGATCTTCACGGTGTTGGGCGAGGTGGCGTGCAGGCGCACCAGCAGCTCGTCGCCGCGGATGCCCGGCATCATGAAGTCCGAGATCACCAGGCCGAGCTCGCGACCCTGGGCGCGCAGCTCGGCGTCGATCTCCAGCGCCTCGTCGCCGGATTCGGCGAACTCGAACTCCAGCTCCGAGCCGAAATGGCTCGACAGCACCGAGCGCAGCGCCGCCAGCACGGTGCTGTCATCGTCCACGCACAGGATGATCCCGGCCTGGTTCATGCGTCCTGTCCCTTCCCCATGGGGGGAGTACAGCAAAAATTGCCGGCCGCGAGCGCGACGGACTCCGCGTTTTCGTAGAAATCGCAGTAGCTGCGCCGTGCAAGTTCCGGAAGCGGCAGGGATTCCATTCAGCCCCGGACGCCGATGGGTCGGCTTCGGACGCCGCGGGTCAGAAGCTGACGCGATCGGTGCCGCGTCGCGTCGATCGGGCCGGCGATGCCAGGTCGTGGTGCCCGCGGCGCGCGGGCTCAGTGCCCGCCGTTCGCGAGCGGACTGGCCTTGGACGGGTTGCCCATCAACTTGTCGGTCGCCGCGATGCCGATCGCCGACAGGATGAAGATGGTGTGGATGATGGTCTGCCACATCACGCCGGTGGCGGTGACGGTGGTGCAGGCCTTCACCAGGTTCTCGGCGCCCGCCAGCTTGGCCTGGCGCAGGGCCTCCGCCGCGGCGATGCCCTCGGCCGAACTGCACAGCGGCATGCCGCCGATCGCACCGGCCTCGATGAAGGTCTTGAGCAGGTGGATCGACGAAATGCCGATGATCGCCATCGCCAGCTTCACCTTCAGCACGCTGGCGTTGACGTGGCTCAGCCACTC
>CBININ010000160.1:0-5683 GCA_966250755.1 uncultured Gammaproteobacteria bacterium
ACGATCCCGCGACCGACGAGGCGGAAGTCGAACTGCAGGAAGCTGCGGTGCCGCTGGAACTGGCCGGCAAGCGCTTCGACCAGGCCCTGGCCGAGATGTTCCCGGAGTTCTCGCGCTCGCGCCTGGCTGAATGGATCAAGGCCGGCGACGCGCTGCTCGACGGCCAGGCCGCGCGCCCCCGCGACCCGGTCCGCGGCGGCGAGACCGTCACCGTCAACCTGCGCACCAGCGTCGAGACGCATTCGGAGCCGGAAGACATCCCGCTCGACATCCGCTACCAGGACGCCGACGTGCTGGTGATCGACAAGCCCGCGGGGCTGGTGGTGCATCCGGGCGCGGGCAACCCGCGCGGCACCCTGGTCAATGCGCTGCTGCACTTCGACCCCCGCCTGGCCGAACTGCCGCGCGCGGGCATCGTGCACCGCCTGGACAAGGACACCTCGGGCCTGATGGTGGTGGCGCGCTCGCTGCGCGCGCACGGCGGGTTGATCGAACAACTTTCGGGGCGCGAGGTCCACCGCCAATACCTCGCCGCGGTGGTGGGCCCGATGATCGCGGGCGGCACCGTGGACGCGCCGATCGGCCGCCACGCCACCGACCGCGTCCGCCAGGCCGTCGTCAAGGAAGGCCAGGGCAAGGAGGCGGTGACGCACTACCGCGTGCGCGAGCGTTTCCGCGCCCACACCCTGGTCGAGTGCCGGCTGGAAACCGGCCGTACGCACCAGATCCGCGTGCACATGGCGTATGCGAAGCATCCGCTGGTCGGCGACCCGCTGTACGGCGGCAGCTTCAAGCTGCCCAAGGCGGCGACGCCGGAACTGGTGGAGATGCTGCGTAGCTTCAAGCGCCAGGCCCTGCACGCCGAAAAGCTGACGTTCGCCCATCCCGTCAGCGGCGAGGCCGTCACCACCGAGTCGCCGATGCCGGCCGACATGCAGGCCCTGGTCGACACCCTGCGCGCCGATACGGCGGCGTTCACCGGCCAGGCCTGACACTGCGCGGATGAGTGCCTTCCTGACGCCGGTCTGGCCCGCCCCCGAGCGCTTTCGTTCCTGCACCACCCTGCGGCATGGGGGCGGGGTGTCGCCGCCGCCCTTCGACGATTTCAACCTCGGCCTGCGCTGCGGCGACGACCCGGCCAATGCGCTGGAGAACCGGCATCGCTTGCGCACCGGCTTCGACCTGCCCTTCGAGCCGGTGTGGCTCAACCAGGTCCACGGCAACCGGGTCGTGCGCATCCACGAGCGCCCGGCCGAAGGCGCGCCGGAACCCGAGGCGGATGCGGCGGTGACCGACCGCGACTGCGTGGTGCTGGCGATCCTGACCGCCGATTGCCTGCCCGTGCTGTTCTGCGACGACCAGAGCCAGGAGGTCGGGGCCGCGCATGCGGGCTGGCGCGGGCTGGCGGCGGGCGTGCTGGAGGCGACGGTGGCGGAAATGCGCAACGAACCCGAACACCTCATGGCCTGGCTGGGACCCTGCGCCGGGCCGAAGTCCTACGAGGTTGGCGAGGAAGTGCGTGCGGCCTTCGTGGACGAGGACGCCAAGGCGGCGAAGGCCTTCGTCGCGACGCGGCCGGGGCATTGGCTCGTCGACCTGCCGATGCTGGCGCGACGGCGGCTGAAGGCCGCCGGCGTGCGCGAGGTGTTCGGCGGCAGCGAGGACACCATCGCCGACGCGGGCCGATTCTTCTCGCATCGCCGCGATGGGCGCACCGGAAGGATGGCGACGCTGGCCTGGTTGTCGCCGCGCTGAGCGTGGCCCGCGCGCCGGCGTAAGCGCGCCGGCGGCGGACTACAACGCGCCGGCGGCCTCCGCCTTGCGAATGCGTTCGCGGGCAAGCGCCTCCACCCGCGCGTAGGCGGGCGCGAAGCAGGCGTGCTTGCGCAGGCCGGTCAGGTCGCGATCGGTCGCGAGAAGGAAATACGAGTTGACGAAGCCATCCCGTGTCGCGCGGTCGATCGCGGCGCAAGCCTCCGGATGCTCGCCCAGCAGCGCATGCGCGAACACGTCGGCATAGCCCCAGCCGTTGATGCCGCCATGCGGCCGGCCCCTGGAATGCGCGAGGACGTAGCGCAGCAAGGCCGCCGCCTGGTCGTCGCGGCCGAGTTGCTGCAGGCCCGCCGCCACGTCGATGGCGTCGAACGGCGCCGCCACCACCGGTTCGCCCAACGGCTGCGCCAGCCACTGTGGCCACATCTGCCGGTAGATCTCCATGGCGTCGCCGGCATGGCCTTCCATGCGTAGCATCCAGGCCTTCTGCCAGCCCTGTACGCCCTCGGCCTTGTCCACGACGCGGCGCGCGGCGGCCAGGTCGTTGCGCGACAGCGCGCGCAGGAAATCGAAGTTCGCGGTGAAGCGGACGGCATCGGACCGGCCGTCGAGTGCGGCCCGGCAGGCATCGGCCTGCTCGAAGGCACCCGCCTCCAGGATCCCTTGGCAACGCTCGATCCGCGAGCGGGTCGACGAGGGGTCGGCGGCGATCGCCTGCTCCGAGGCCTTGAGCGCGCCAGCCAGGTCGCCGCGCGCGGCCAGTATCTCCGCCGAGAAGCCATGGCCTTGCGGAAAGCGCGGGAAATCGCGGACCAGTCGCTGCGCCACCTTCTCGGCTTCGGCCATGCGCCCGAGCGCCTGGTAGGTGCGGCCGAGCTGGGCCAGGATGATCGGGGCCAGGGGGTCGAGCCGCGTGGCGCGCTCGATGGCCGGCAGCGCCTCCTGCATGCGGCCGAGGTCGATGGACAGGAACTCGCCGTACCACTGCCAGCCGGTGGCGTAGCTCGGCGACAGCTCCAGGCCGCGCCGGAACTCGCGCTGCGCCGTGCCGTAATCCTTTGCGCTCTGGGCGATCGCGGCGCGGGCGACGTGGGCCTCGCCGGAATTGGGGTCGAGCGCCAGCGCGCGCGCGACGAGGCGCTCGCACTCGCGTTGTTCCTCCGGCGTCAAGCCGGCGTGCGTCTGCAGCAGGATCAGGGTGTTGGCGGCGCCCACGTAGGCGCCGGCGTACTGCGGGTCGATGGCGATGGCGCGCTGGTAGTGCTGCAGCGCCTCGCGCAGGTCGTCGACGCGGCGCAGGCGCAGCAGTTCGTTGCCCTTGAGGTATTCGCGGTAGGCGGCGACGTCGGCGGTGCGCTTGGCCAGCACCCGCGCGCGCTGCGCCTGCGGCAGCGCGCCCTGCAGCGCGGTGACGACCTCGGTGGCGACCTCGTCCTGGATCCTGAACACGTCGGCGAGCTGGCGGTCGTACTGCGATGACCACAGCACGGCGCCGTCGGCGGCGCGAACCAGTTGCGCGCGAATGCGCACGGTGTCGCCGCTCTGCTGCACGCTGCCCTGCAACAGGTGGGCGGCGCCCAGCGTCCTGCCGATCTGGCGCACGTCCACATCCTTGCCCTTGAAGGCGAAGGAACTCGAACGGGCGATGACGCGCAGGTCCGGCGAGCGCGCGAGCATGTCGAGCACGGTCTCGGCCAGGCCGTCGGAGAAGTACTCGTTGTCGGCCTTGCCGCCGAGGTTGGCCAGCGGCAGCACGGCGATGCTGCGGTCGGCGGCGGCGGCCGTGGCAGCAGCGGCGGCCGTCGATGCCGTGGCCGCCGCATCGCGCTGCGCCAGCCACTGCCAGCCCGCCCAGCCGAGGAAGCCGAGCACCCCGATCGCGGCGAGCGCCATCACCACGCGCCGCTGCTTGGCCGCCGATACTCTCGGCACGGCGACAGTCACCGGAGCGGGGGCCGGCGTGAGGCCGGCCAGCGCCGCGTCGAGCAGCTGCGCCGCGTCGGCGCCGGTCTGCGGCCGGTCCGCGGGATCCTTGGCCATCAGCCGGTCGACCAGCGGCTGGTAGCGCGCCAGTTCCGGCGGCAGCCGCGGGATCGCCGCCGTCAGGTGCTGCACGCCGATGCTCCAGCCGTCGGTGCCCTGGTAGGGCAGGGCGCCGGTGAGCAACTGGTAGAGCACCACGCCCAGGCTGTAGAGGTCGGCGCGGCCGTCGAGCGGCTTGCCTTGCAACTGCTCCGGGCTCATGTAATGCGGAGTGCCGAGGGTGATGCCCTCGCGCGTCATCACCGTGGCGGTGTCGGCGGTGCGGGCGATGCCGAAGTCGGCCAGCGCATGCGAGCCGTCGGCGCGGCGCAGGATGTTCTCCGGCTTGATGTCGCGATGGACCACGCCCTGTGCGTGCGCGTGGTCGAGGGCGAGCGCGATCTCGCGCACCGCCTGCAGGGCCTCGGCGGGCGAGGTGCGGCCCGCGGGCAGGGTGCCGCCGGGCAGGTACTCCATCGCCAGGTAGGGGCGGCCGTCGTGGGTACCGACGTCGTGGATGCCGACAATGTGCCGGTGCACGAGGCGGGCGGCGGTGCGCGCCTCGCGGACGAAGCGGCCGGCGGCTTCCGGATCCTGCGCATAGCGTTCGGCCAGCAGCTTGAGCGCGACCTCGCGGCCCAATGATTCCTGCGTGGCCAGGTAGACGGTCGCCATGCCGCCCTGGCCGAGCACGCGGACGAGGCGGTAACCGGGGACGCCGTCAGGGAGGCTGGCCATGGGCGGAGCATAGCCGCAGGTGGGCGGCTTTTCCTTCGGGGAACGCCGTTTTGACTTGAATCAGGACGGGTGGCGCACCATTTCCCCAGCATGGCGCAAGGCGCCCCCTGACACCGGAAACCTTCCCATGCGCATGGACAAATGGACCTCCCGCTTCCAGCAGGCCCTGAGCGACGCGCAGTCGCTGGCCGTGGGGCGCGACCACAACCTGATCGAGCCGGCGCACCTGCTGCTGGCCCTGGTGGACCAGAAGGGCGGCAGCACCCGTCCGCTGCTGGCCCAGGCCGGCGTGAACGTCGCCACCCTGCGGCAGCGCCTGGTCGAGGCGCTGGACAAGCTGCCCAAGGTGTCCGGCCAGGCCGGCACGGTGAGCGTGGGCAACGACCTCGGCCGCCTGCTCAACGTCACCGACAAGCTGGCGCAGGAGCGCGGCGATGCCTTCATCGCCAGCGAGTTGTTCGTGCTGGCGGTGCTGGAGGACAAGGGTCCGGCGGGGCAGGCGCTGAAGGCCGCCGGCGGATCGAAAGAGGGCGTGGAACGCGCCATCGAGCAAATGCGCGGGGGTGAAAAGGTGCAGGACGAGAACGCGGAAGAACATCGCCAGGCGCTGGAGAAATACTGCATCGACCTGACCGAGCGCGCGGAGAGCGGCAAGCTCGATCCGGTGGTCGGCCGCGACGAGGAGATCCGCCGCACCGTGCAGGTGCTGCAGCGGCGCACCAAGAACAACCCGGTGTTGATCGGCGAGCCTGGCGTCGGCAAGACGGCGATTGTCGAAGGTCTCGCACAGAGGATCGTCAACGGCGAGGTGCCGGAAGGGCTGCGCAACCGCCGCGTGCTCTCGCTGGACATGGGCGCGCTGATCGCCGGCGCCAAGTTCCGCGGCGAGTTCGAGGAGCGGCTCAAGGCGGTGCTCAACGACCTGGCCAAGCAGGAAGGCAACGTCATCCTGTTCATCGACGAGCTGCACACCATGGTCGGCGCCGGCAAGGCGGAAGGGTCCATGGATGCGGGCAACATGCTCAAGCCCGCGCTGGCGCGCGGCGAGCTGCACTGCATCGGCGCCACCACGCTGGACGAGTACCGCAAGTACGTGGAGAAGGACGCGGCGCTGGAGCGGCGCTTCCAGAAGGTCTTCGTGGGCGAGCCG
>CBININ010000161.1:0-5668 GCA_966250755.1 uncultured Gammaproteobacteria bacterium
TGCTCGCACCAGATGGAGGAGATCGAGCGCGTCGCCGACAACCTGATCATCCTCGAGCGCGGCGAGCTCAAGAACATGTCGCCGCCCGACGACTTCCGCGAGCGCGTGCGCTACTGGGTCGCCGACATCCCCTTCAAGGGTCCCGACCCGCGGACCGTGCCCGGCCTGCTGGAAGTGACGCGCATCGACGGCCTTCACCACTACGTCGTGCTCGACCAGGACGAGGACTTCGCCGAATTCCTCAAGCGCAATGGCGCGCGCTCGGTGCAGAGCATGCCGGTGAGCCTGGACCGCGCGGTCAACAGTTTCCTCGCCAAGAACCACGCGGCGCCGGCCGCCGCGGCCGCCTGACGCGGCGCCACCAGGAGCCCGTCCGATGTTCGACTACTTCAAGGCCGAGTGGCTGCGCTTCCGTGCCTGGGCCATCGCCTACGGTGTCCTGCACCTGGCCGCGCTCGGATTCCTCACGCGCGTCGTCGACCTGGCGCAGCAGCCCCGCTTCGTCTACCAGGTATTCGCCGGCGTGTACGCCGCCTCCGGCCTGCTGCTCGGCGCCTACCAGATGGGCAGCCATCGCAAGCCCAACGCCTGGCTCAACCTGCTGCATCGTCCCGTGCCGCCGCGGCGGCTGGCGGGCGGGCTGATGCTGGCCGGCACCGTGCTGCTCGCGCTTGGCGTGCTGTTGCCCCTGCTCGCGATCGCCGCCTGGCAGGAAGGCATGACGGCGCGCGTACTGGATACCCGCCACCTCTGGCTATCGCTTTCGGCCTGGCTGGTGTCGCTGTGCGGCTACCTGGCCGGCGCCTACGCGCTGATCGCCAACCGACGCTATTCGATCGCCGGCTTCATCCTGCTCGCCGGCCTGTGCTTCGCCGCCGCCAGCGGCCTGTCGGCGATCGCCGTGCAGCTGCTGGCGCTCGCCTGGCTGGTGGCGATGGTGCTGGTCGCGTTCAAGCCCGACGCCTCGGCGCCGCCGCGCCACGTTGCCGGCCTGGCCGTCATCGCTGCGCCGCTGCAGCTGTCGATGTGGTTCGCGCTGCTGCTGCTCGCCTTCGGCGCCGAGCTGGTGTGGATCATGCAGGGTTCGCACCCCAACAACCTGCCGGTGGACGTGGCCGGTAGCGCCAAGCAGGCCGACAACGCGGACGGCCGCGACCTCCTGATCGCCGGACTTGCGGCCAGCGCCGAGCCGCAAGCCGCCCTATGGTCGGACCAGGCCGGCGTTTCCGAGGTGTACACCGCCGGCCCCGGCCTGCCGGACCTGCCCGAGCGCCACCAGTTGATGAACCCGGCGCCGCTGGAGTTCGACGACGCCATCCGGCGCGTGCGCTGGGTCTTCAGCCACGACCGCATGCGCTTCGAAGGCCAAGCGCTCGCCGACGGGCACGCGGTGGGCACGCTGGGCATCGACGGCCAGCAGCGATTCCCGCAACCGCCGCTGCCGGTGGGCAAGGACCTGCTGGTCACCCGCAATGCGGTCTACCAGTTCGACGCCGAGAGCAACCGCGTCCGCTTGCGCGGGCAGGTGCCCCCCGGTGAAACCATCGTCGGCCTCGACCTGGCCGGCGAGCGCATCGCCCTGCTCAGCCAGCGCGCGCTCTACCTGTACGACGTGCGCGACCTGCAGAACACCGCCGGTCCGTTGCGGGCGCGCGTGCGCGTGCCGACGCCCGGCAAAGTCGGCAACCTCACCCGCGTCGACCTGATGGAGCTGCTGGACGGCATGCTGGTGTCCTTCAGCTTCACCCGCGGCCGCCACAACGGCACGGGCGTGCCGCACCAGGTCGTGCTGCGCGTGGACGAACAGGGGCGCGCCACGCCCGTCGCCGACCGCGCGCTGAGCTACGGCTACGGCCCGGTGTACATCTACAGCAGCTGGTACACCTCGCCGCTGCTGTTCGCCGCGCAGAAGCGGGCGACTGCGTTGTTCGCCGGTTACCAGCCGCAGCAGGACGTCGCGGCGCCGCCGGTGCCGGCCAGGGCCTGGGCGATCGCGGGCGTGCTGGCGCTGGCCTCGCTGCTGCTCGCGGCCTGGCGCAGCGGGCAGGTCGCGATCTCGAAGCGCGCGCGGTTTGCCTGGCTCCTCGTCGTCGGCTCGCTCGGCCTGCCCGCGCTGCTGGCGCTGTGGCTGCTGTACCCGCGCCGCACGGGCCTCGACGACCCTGGAATCGCCGCAGCCCCCCGATCGGCGCAGCTCGCGATCCCGCCGGAACCGCGGTAAGGACACGGACCCCGAACATGCTCGACTACTTCAAGGCCGAACTGCGCCGCTTCCGCGGCTGGGCCCTCGCCTGCGCCCTGCTGCACGCGGTGGTGCTCGGCTTCCTCACGCGCGTGACCGACCTCGCGCAGCAACCGCTGTTCGTCTACCAGGTGTTCGGCGCCGTGTACGCGCTTTGCGGGCTGCTGCTGGGCGCCTACCAGATGGGCAGCTACCGCAAGCCCAATGCCTGGCTGAACCTGCTGCACCGGCCGATCCCTCACCGCCGTCTCGCGGCCGCGCTGGTGCTCGCGGCGGCACTGTTGCTGGCGCTCGGCATCCTGCTGCCGGCGTTGCTGGCCGCCGGCTGGCAGGAACGCATGACCGCGCGCGTGGTGGACGCACGCCACCTGGGGCTGGCCCTGTCGGGCTGGCTGCTCGCCTGCAGCGGTTATCTCGCCGGCGCGTACGCCATGCTGGCGAATCGGCGCTACGCCGTGGCTGGCTTCGTGTTCCTGTTCGGCCTGCTGCTCGCCGGGGCCACGGGTCCGGGCTCCCTGCTGCTCGAGTCGCTCGCGGTGGCCTGGCTGGTGGCAATGGTGCTGGCCAGCTTCAAGCCCGACCTGCCGGCACCGCCGCGCGGTGTCCTCGACACGCTGGTGGTCGCGCTGCCCTTGCAGCTGGCGATGTGGTGCGCGCTGCTGGTGCTCACCTTCGCCCAGGAGTTCGCCTGGATCGCGAGCGGCACGCATCCCAACAATCCCGCGGTGCCCATCGCGGGCAGCGTCAAGGAGGCCGAGAACCTCACGCCTGCCGAACTGATGGTCGCGGGCCTGCGCGGCGCCCGCGCGCCGGACGTCGCCCTGTGGCGGGAGCAGGCGGCGATCTCCGACGTCTACCGGATCCGCCACAGCTTCGACCGGATGCCGCGGCGCCACGAACTGGGCAACATCGCGCCGATGGAGTTCAGCGAGACCACGCGTCGCCTGCGCTGGGTCTTCAGCCACGACGACATGCGCTTCCACGGCCTGACACTGGCCGAGCAGCGCGCCGCCGGCACGCTCGGCGTGCTCGGCCAGGCACCCTTCCCGAAGCCGCCCCTGGCGATCGACACCGACCTGCTGGTGACCGACGGCGCGCTCTACCAGTACGAGGAGGACGCCGGCCGCATCCTGCCGCGCGCGCGGTTGCCGGCCGGCGAGCACGTGATCGGCTTCGGCCGCGCCGGCGAGCGCGTCGCGCTGCTCGGCGACCGCGCGCTCTACCTGTACGACGCCCGCGACCTGGAGACCAGCGACGCGTTGCTGCGGCCACGGCTGCGCGTGCCGACGCCCGGGCGTTCAGGCCTGCTCGCGACCGCCGACGTGATGGAGCTGCTGGACGGCGTCCTGGTCTCCTTCACCTTCACCAACGACGTGTTCTACGGCCGCGGCCAGCCCTTCCAGGCCGTGGTCCGGGTGGACGAGCAGGGGCGCGCAACCGAGGTCGCGCGCCGCGACCTGCCCTCCGGCTACAGCCCGCTGTACCTGCAGCGCGGCTGGATCGCCTCGCCGCTGCTGCACGCGCTCAAGCAGCGGGTGATGGCCCTGTTCGCCGGCTACCAGTCCGAGTTCGACGTGGCGCCGCGAACGCAGCCGCGCGGCGTCGTCGTCGCTGCGGCGACGCTGCTGGCGCTGTCGCTGCTGCTCGCGCTCTGGCGGGTGCGGCGCACCAGCCTGCCTGCGTCGGCCCGCTGGGCCTGGATCGCCGCCTGCGCGCTGGTCGGCCTGCCGGCGCTGCTCGCGCTGTGGCTGCTGTACCCGCCCCGCGAGCGCCTGGACGACCTGCCGCTGGCGCGCAAGCTCGCATTCGCCCTGCTGCTGTGCGCGGGCGCGAGCGGCGCCGCCGCGGCGCCACCGGTCGAGGCCCGCAACGCAGCCGACCTGCAGGCGATCGCCGCCCAGGAGCAGGCGCGCCCGCGCGCCGCACGCATCGACCGCAGCTTTTTCCTCGCCCAGCAGGTGTTGCGCGAGGCGCGGTTGTCGCCGGATGGCACAAGCGTCGTCGCGCTGGTCGAGAACGGCCGCGACCGCAGCGTCTGGCAGGCCGACGCCGCGGCCCCGCGGGGGCGACGCCTGCTGGGTCGCAGCACGGCGGAGGAAATGTACTTTTCCCGCGACGGCCGCTGGCTCTTCCTGGTTTCCCCGACGCAGGTCTATGCCCTGGCCATGGCGGGACAGCCGGGCTCCGGCGCGGTCGCGCAGGTCGGTGGCCGCAGCCACCGCGAATTCGCCGGCGTCGATCCCTCGCGCCCGGCCGCCGTGCTGCTGGTCGAGAACCCGCCCAGGCTCTCGCCCCTGCCGAAGCGCTGGCGCCTGTGGCGCACGGAGATGGGCGGCCGCGCGCGCCTGCTGCACGAGAGCCGGCTGCACATCGTCGATTTCGGCTTCGCGCCGGACGGCGAACTAAGCCACCTCAAGCTGGCGGTGGGCGACCGGCATGTGATCGTGCGGCAGGAGGCGAAGGGTCGCTGGCGCGCGCTGGCGCGTTGCGAAGGCGCGCGTCACTGCGGTTTCATCGCCACCGCCAACGGCGGCCGCGACCTGCTGCTGAAGTCGAACCTGCGCAGCGACCTGATGGAACTGCAACGGCTCGGGCCGGACGGCCGCCTGCAGACCCTGCACGCCGACCCGCGCGGCGAATCCGACCTCGACGAGGTCGTGCTAGACCCGGCCGACGACACGCCCTTGCTCGCCAGCTACCGCAGTTCGGTGGTGGCCAACCACGGCTTGCGTGCGGACGTGCGGGCCACGCTGGCCACGATCGAACGGCGCTTCCCGCAGGCCCTGCTGCGCCTGGACATCGGCCCCAGCGCCAACCGCCCTTGGCTGGTGCACGAGCGACGCGGAACGCTGCGCGGCGAGCGCCTGCACCTGTTCGATCCGGGCACGGGTCGCAGCGTCGAGGTGTTCGCGGACCTCGGCTTCCAGCTGAAGGGCAAGCCGGTGGCGCGCCTGCCGGAGGCGGCGATGGCGCGGCAGGTGCCGGTGTCCTGGCTTGCCTCCGATGGCCTGCGCCTGCACGGCTTCCTGTGGCTGCCGCCCGGCGTCGAGGCCGCGCACGCGCCGCTGGTGGTCCACGTGCATGGCGGCCCCTTCAACCGGGTGAAACCCGAATTCAGCACGGGGGCGCAGTTCCTCGCCAACCGCGGCTACATCGTGTTCGCGCCGAACTTCCGCGCCTCGACCGGGCATGGCCACCGGCTCGTCCTGGCCAGCCACGGCGACTTCGGCGGCGACGGCGCCGTGCAACGCGACATCGTCGAAGGCACGCGCTGGCTGCTCGCCAATGGCATCGGCGATCCCGAACGCGTGGGCATCGCCGGTGCCTCGTACGGTGGCTACGCCACGCTGCTGGGCCTGAGCTTCCAGCCCGAGCTGTTCAAGGTCGGCGTGGCCAGCGTGCCGCCGAGCGACTTCGCCTTCATCC
>CBININ010000162.1:0-5662 GCA_966250755.1 uncultured Gammaproteobacteria bacterium
GCGGTGCCGCCGATGCCGCCCAGCGAGGAGATCGAGAAGCAGCCGCCCTGCATGTCGGCGGCGGTGAGCTTCTTCTCGCGCGCCTTGCCGCTGATCTCGGCCAGTTCCCTCGACAACTCCAGCAGGCCCTTGCGGTCGCAGTCGCGCAGTACGGGCACCACCAGCCCGTCGGGCGTGTCCACCGCGATGCCGATGTGGAAGTACTTCTTGAGCACGAGGTCGTCGCCGTCGAGCGAGGCGTTGAAATGGGGGAACTTCCTGAGCGCCGCCACCACGGCCTTGATCAGGAAGACCAGCGGCGTGACCTTGGTGTCCTTGTGTTCCTCGCCCAGCTTCTTCCGGAAGGCCTCCATCTCGGTGATGTCGGCGTCGTCGAACTGGGTGACGTGCGGGATCATCGCCCAGTTGCGCGCGAGGTTGGCGCCGCTGAGCTTGTTGATGCGCGAGCGCGGCACGCGCTCGACCTCGCCGAATTTCGCGAAGTCCACCTGCGGCCAGGGGACCAGCTGCAGGCCGCCGGCCGCGCCGGGCGCGGAAGCGAGGCCGCCGGCCAGCGCCGCCTTGACGAAGCGCTGCACGTCCTCGCGGCTGATGCGGCCACCGCGTTCGGTACCGGCGACCTGCGCCAGGTCGACGCCGAGCTCGCGCGCGAACACGCGTACCGCGGGACTGGCGTAGGGCAAGGTGCCGGGAACGAGTTGTTCGCCACCGAGCTCCCGGGCGCCGGCGGGCCGTGGCGCATCGGCCAGCCGCGGCATGGGTGCGGACGAGGAAGGCGCGGCGACCGCAACGGGTGCAACGGGAGCCGGTGAGGCGGCAGGCGCGGCCGCCGGTGGCGACGCAGGCGACGCCGCGGGCGCCGGCGTGGCTGCGGGCGCAGCCGGTGCAGCCTCGGCGCTGCCCTCCTCCTCGATCATCGCCACCAGCGCACCGGTGGTGATCTCGTCGCCGATCTTCACCGCCAGTTCGCGCACGACGCCGGCGAAGGGCGACGGCACTTCCATCGTCGCCTTGTCCGATTCCAGCGTGACCAGTCCCTGGTCCTTGCCCACGCGATCGCCGACCTGCACCAGCAGCTCGATGACGGGCACGCCCTTGTCGCTGCCGATGTCGGGGACCCGGGCTTCCTTGAGTTGCGGCATGCGGCCACCTGCGATCTTGCGAAGACCGCCATTGTGGCAAAAAAGCCGGCCCTTGCCCAAACCGCCGGTGGGCAAAGCCGACCGCACGGGAATGTTCGCCGGGAAGCTTCGAAAAAAAGCCCCCGGGGAGGGGGCGAGGGGAATACGGTGTTGCCACCGTGGTTTGCGCTCAGGGCGCTCGATGTGTGCCGCGGACGTGTCCGGGCGAGAAGCTGGGTGCGGCTCAGGGCTCGTGCCGGCGATGCTCCGGGTCGACGCGCAACAGCGCGATCGCCTCGCCATTGGGCAGGCGCGCTTCCAACGCGTCGTCGAGGGCGTCCATGCGCTCGAGGCGGCGGCACATGGCCTCGGCCAGCGGTTCCAGCGCCTTGGCGCGGGCATCCACGCGGGTGTCGAGCTCGTGCTCCATGCGGTCCATCTTCGACTGGAATTCCTGCCGCTGGGCATCGCCGGAGAACGCCGCCTTCAACGCGGTGCTGACGGCGCCGCCCACGATGTCGGGCACGAAGCGCGCGATGATCGGTTCGATGATCTTCTCCACGGCATCGCCGTTGAACACCCCCATCGGCTGGCGGTCGATCTCGGCCAGGCTGCGGGCGCGTCCGCGCTGCAACTCGGCGATGGTCTTGTCGGGCGTGCTCGACAGGCCGCGCGCGACCTCGACCAGTGCGGTGAAGGCGATGTCCACCGCCTCGCGCGCGATCTGCCGCAGTTCCGGGGACAGGTCGCGAAGCTCGTCCTCGAGTCTGGCGATACGGTCGTGGTCGGCGCCGGAGACCTGCATTTCCTTGCCGTCCACGAACAGGCGGCCGCCGCCGATCGCGAGCTCGCGCACCGGGCCGTCCTCGCGGGTGAACAGCCAGGCGCTGCGATAGGACTGCACCGACCAGGACGAGCCGATGTCGCAGCCCACGTGCACGCCGTCGCGCTCGTGCCCCGCAGCCTGGCCGGCCGCGAGCAGCAGGGCGAGGGTCAGCAGCTTCTTCATGGCGCGCACTCCGGATGGCGAGGTTGGCGGCAGTCTGGCACGCGGCCCTTGCCCCACCACGTGCCGAAAGTGAGGGCATGACCTTGGTCATGCCACGTGCCTGCCATGCCCGGCAGGTATCCTTGACCGGTCCCGACCGCGAGGGTTCCTGCGTGCCCCTGCCCGATTTCCTGCGGCGCCGCCCGGCGCTGGCGCTGCTGGCCCTGGGCCTGCTGCTCGGCCTGGCCTTCCAGGGCAGCCGCGGCCTGTGGGAGCCGGACGAGGGCCGCTACACCAACGTCGCGCTGCAGATGCTGCACAGCGGCGACTGGGTCAGCCTGCGCCGCAACGAGACGGCCCTGCACTTCACCAAGCCGCCGGTCACCTACTGGACGATTGCCGCCAGCGTGGGCGCGTTCGGCCGCAGCGAGTGGGCGGTGCGCCTGCCGATCGCGCTGGCCTACGCATTGACGGTGCTGATGGTGTTCCAGCTCGGCAAGCGTTTCGTGCCGGACAAGCCCTGGCTGCCTGCGCTGGTGTACGCCTGCAGTCCGCTCACCTTCCTGGCGGCCAACACCGTCAACACCGACAGCATGCTGGCGGCGACCGAGGCGCTGGCGGTGCTGTGCTATGTCCAGCATCGCTTCGGCGGCGCTGCGCCGCGCTGGCTCGATGCGATGTGGGCGGCCTTCGGGCTGGCCTTCCTGACCAAGGGACCGCCCGCGCTGCTGCCCTTGCTCGCGATCGTCGCCTTCGAGGTGTCGCGTCGCGACGTCGGCCGCCTGCTCTGGCGCCCGCTGGGATTGCTGGGCTTCGGCGTCATCGGCCTGGGCTGGTTCCTGGTGGTGGTGCAGCGGCACCCGGGCTTGCTGGACTACTTCATCGGCCACGAGGTGGTGGCGCGCATCGCCACCGACGAGCATCGGCGCTTCCCGGAGTGGTACGGGCCCCTCGTCGTGTACTTGCCGACGCTGGTCGGGGGCTTGCTGCCCTGGGTGTTCCAGGCGCTGCCCCGCCAGCGCCCGCGCTGGGTGGCGATGGCGGCGGAAACGCGTTTCCTGGCGCTGTGGATCGGCCTGCCGCTGCTGGTGTTGTGCCTGTCGCGTTCGCGGCTGCCGCTGTACATCCTGCCGCTGTTCGTGCCGCTGTCGCTGGCGGTGGGGCGCGCACTCGCGGCGCGGCCATGGCCACCGGGGCGCGCGTGGTTCATCGCCGGCTGGCTGGTGCTGCTGCTGGCGATCAAGTTCGCCGCCGGGCACTACGTCACCGACAAGGACGGGCGCACGTTCGCCGCCAGGCTGGCGCCGCTGCTGCCCGGCCATCCCGACCGGCTGATGTTCGTGGAGGACATGACCCGCAACGGCCTGAACCTGTACCTGGACACCAGCATCGAGCGGCTCTCGTTCAAGCCGCAACCGAAGATGATCTCGGACTCCTCCTACGACACCACGGTCGGAGAGGCGCTGGCCGCGCCCGGCCGGCACCGCGTCTTCATCATGAAACGCGAAGTCGAGCGCTACTTCCTCGATGCCGTGCGCGAGTCCGGCCGCACGCCGGTCAAGCTGGGCGTGGTCGCCGACGCCCAGGGGCGCGCCAAACGCGAGCGCGTGGTGTACACGCTGGCCGGAGAGTTCGACCCGCGTTGAATCCGTCGCGCGATCAGGGGTGCTCGGATTCCACGTGCACCCGCTCGTGCCGCACCAGGTAGACGCCGCTGGCGATGATGATCGCCGCGCCGAGCAGGGTGAAGCCGTCCGGCAGCGTGCGCCATAGGCCCCAGTCCAGCACCAGCGCCCAGGCCAGCGCGCTGTATTCGAAGGGCGCGATCGCCGAGGCCTCGCCATGGCGGAAGGCCTCGGTGATCGCAAGCTGGCCGAAGAAGCCGGTCACCGCAACGCCCAGCAGCACCCAGGCATCGTCCAGGCGGATGCCGACCCAACCCGGCCAGGCCAGCGCACCCGCGCCCAGGCCCACCATCGCCATCAGCCAGAACACCTGCGACTCGCTGCTGTCGGTGCGCGAGACCACGCGCACCATCACCGCCGACACGGCGTAGCACAATGCCGCCACCAGCACCGCCAGGCCGCCGACGGTGAGCATGCCCTCGCCGGTCGGTCGCAGCACCACCAGCACGCCCAGCAGCCCGACCGCGATCGCGACCCAGCGGGCGCGGTCCACCCGCTCGCCGAGCACCGGCACCGAGAGCAGGGTGATCAACAGCGGCGCGACGAAGAAGATCGCGTAGGCCCCCGAAAGCGGGAGATCGCGCAGGGCGAAGGCGAACAGCGAGAGCATGGCGATGCCGAGCACGCCACGCAGCAGGTGCAGGGGCCAGCGCACCTTCCACAAGGTCGACACGGCACGCCGCCATACGACGTAGGCGACGACCAGCGGGAGCGAGAACAGCGCGCGCATCGCCGCCACCTGCGTTGCCGGGTAGTGCGGCGAGAGCGTCTTCAAACCGGCGTCCATCAGGGTCAGCATGAAGACGGCGACCAGCATCGCCAGGATGCCGCGCAGGTTGGAGTGGGTGGCCATGGGCCGATTATCCGGCAAACCGCCGCTTGGCGGATTCCACCCTCATCATGGCGTTTCCGCCACTGCCGGTGTAGGGTGGCCGGGCGGACCCTGTCCCTGCCCCGGGCCGAAACGGCCCACCCGCAGGAGTTCCGCCATGCGCCTTCCCCTCACCCTGGCCCTCGCCGTCATGAGCCTGTCCGCCGCCGCCAGCACCGCGCGCCCCGCCTTCCCCGCCGACACGGCGATCGCCGGCTTCGCGCCGGGTAGCCAGTACACCGCCTCCTTCGACCAGAGCCACAACCGCTGGCGCCTGCAGCCGGCCGACGGCCAGGACGTCGAAATCGACACCGGCGCGTGCGCCACCGGTTCCATGATCCCGACCGGCGTCTGGCTGGTGGTGCGCGACGCCCGCGGCCGCCCCGAACTGCTCGCCCCTTCCGTCACGCCGCTGCCGGCCGGCGCCCCCGACCGCATCGCGCTGCGCAACTGCGAGGAAGCGGCCGGCCGCGCCATCGCGGTGCCGCGCGCCCTGCTCGAGATCCTCGGCGAGCGCACCGGCGCGGTGTACGTCTATGACTGAGCGCGCGCCGGCCCCTGCCAACGTGCCGCGGCTGCGCCTGGGCATCCTGGCGATGGACGGCTGCATGCTCAGTTCCATCGCCTCGGCCTGCGACACCCTGCGCGTCGCCCAGACGCTGTCCGACATCCGCCACCCGGGCGCGGTGAAGCTGGAGACCGTGGTGTTCGGCGCGCGCGGCCAGCGCAGCGTCGCCAGCTCGGTCGGGCTCGAGCTTGGCGGCCTGGTCGAGGGCATTCCCGACGACCTCGACATGGTGATGCTGCCCGGCCTGCTGCACCGCAGCCCCGGCGACCTCGTCGCGCGGGTGCAGACGCTCGACGCCGAGCTCGAGGTGCTGCGGACCCTGCACCTGCGCGGCGTCAAGCTCGCCGGCAACTGCAGCGGCAGCTTCCTGTTCGCCGAATCCGGCCTGCTCGACGGCCACCGCGCCACCTGCAGCTGGTGGCTGGCCAA
>CBININ010000163.1:0-5652 GCA_966250755.1 uncultured Gammaproteobacteria bacterium
CCTGCCCCGGCATGATGAAGGTGCGGCCGACGTAGCGGTTCTTGATGAAGCCCTCGCGGTACTTCACGCCCAGCACGTTGGCGATCTCCAGCGCGGCATCGCGCGAGGTGTCGGGGATCGGGATGACGGTGTCGATGTCGTGGTCGGGCCGCAGGCGCAGGATCTTCTCGCCGAGCTTGACGCCCATGCGCATGCGCGCCTTGTGCACCGACACGTCGTCCATCATCGAGTCGGGCCGGGCGAAGTACACGTATTCGAAGATGCAGGGCGTGTGCCGCTGCGGCGGCGCGGCCTGCTCGGCGAACAGCTCGCCGGCGCCGGTGACCACCACCGCCTCGCCGGGCGAAATGTCGCGCACGCGGGCGAAACCGAGGATGTCGAGCGCCACCGACTCCGAGGCGACCGCGTATTCCGGCCCCTTCGGCGTCTCGCGCTTGCCCAGCACCAGGGGACGGATGCCGTGCGGGTCGCGGAAGGCGACCAGCCCCAGGCCCAGCACCAGCCCGACGATGGCGTAACCGCCCTTGCAGCGGCGGTGCACGCCGGCGACGGCGTTCAAGGCGGCCTGCGGCGTCAGCGCGCCCTGCTCACGCAGCTCGTGCGCGAACACGTTCAGCAGTACCTCGGAATCCGAGCCGGTGTTGATGTGGCGGCGGTCCTGTTCGAACACCTCGCGGCGCAAGGTTTCCATGTTGATCAGGTTGCCGTTGTGCGCGAGCGCGATGCCCCAGGGCGAGTTCACGTAGAAGGGCTGGGCCTCGTCGGAGCCGGCGGAACCGGCGGTCGGGTAGCGGCAATGGCCGATGCCGACGCTGCCGGTGAGCAGGGGCATGTCCTTCGGGCCGAACACGTCGGCCACCAGCCCGTTGCCCTTGTGCAGGTGCACGCGCTGGCCGTCCACGGTGGCGATGCCGGCGGCGTCCTGGCCCCGGTGCTGCAACACGGTCAGCCCGTCGTACAGGGCCCCGGCGACTTCGCTCTGGCCGACGATTCCGATGATGCCGCACATGCGCGTGGTTCCTTCTTGCGGCGGTCAGGGATGGGCGGCGACGAAGCCGGCCACGCCGAGCTTGGCCTTGGCATCGGCTTGCAGCGATTCAGCGGCGGCGCGATCGGCGACCGGACCCAGGCGCACGCGGTAGCGCACACCGTTGGGCGTGTCCACGCGCTGCACGAAGGCCGGGAAACCGGCGGCGCGCGCGCGGTCGCGCAGCGCATGGGCATCGGCCTCCACGCTGGGCGCCGAGAGCTGCACGGCAAAGCCCGAGCTCGCCGCGGGCCTGGCGGTCGCGGCCGTCGCGGCGGTGCTCGTGGCCGTCGTGCCCGTGGGAGCGGTCGCGGCTGGCTTGGGCGCGGGAGCGACCGGCGCCTTGGTCGGCGCGGCGGCCGGCGTGGCTGCCTTGGCGTCGAGCACCACGGCCTTGCTGGGCGCGCCGCTGATCTGCTCGACGCGCTGGCGCGCGGCTTCGGCGGCGGCGCGGCTGGCGAAGGGACCGACGCGCATCCGCGTGGCGGTGCCGGAGGCCAGGGTCACCCGCTCGGACATCACTGCCAGGCCGGCGGCGCGCAGGCGCGCGGCGAGCGTGGCGGCGGAGGTCGCGTTGGCGAAGGTGCCGACGGTGAGTGCGTGGCCGCCGGCGGCCACCTCGGCGGGCGCCGCAGACACCTCGGCGGCGGGCGAAGCGGGCGCGGCAGGCTTGGAAGCCACCGTGTCCGCGGGTTGCACCGGCGGCACGGCGGCCGGGGCGGCGGCGGGTTCGGGCGCGGTGGCGACCGCGTCGCCGTCCGCGGCGGGTGCGGCATCGCCGACGCCAGGCGCGGCGCCGCCCGGCACTGGCACCGGCGCTGCATCGGCGGCCGGCGCAGGCTTCATGCCCAACACCCCATCGGCCGGCGTCGCGCCTTCGGGCGCGGTCAGCGGCAGTTCGCGGGTCTCGAAGGCATCGCCGGGCGCGGCCGGCATGCTCAGCGGCACTTCGGCGGCGTCGGGTTCCTTGACGTCCGGCCCCTTCAGCAGCATCGGCAGGAAGATGATGGCCAGCGCGGCCAACACGGCGGCGCCGATGAGGCGCTGTTTCAACGGGGTTTCCATGCGACAGCCCGGGCGCGGGGGAGGCGCGAATTATACCCCGGCGCGGTGGGCGCCATCTTCTCCGCTGCCCTGCCCCGCGGCTTCGGCCCGCATCGCGTCGGCGACAGTGTGGAAGGAGCCGAACACGACTACGCGTTCGTGGGCGGCGCTGGCCGCCAGCGCGGCCGCCAGCGCGTCGGCGACGCAACCATGGACGTGCACGCGGCCGGCGGCGACGGTACCCGTCAGGCGTTCCGCGACCGCGTCCGCCGGCAGGCCCCGCGGGCCGGCATCGCCGATGCCGGCGACGTGCCACGCCAGCAGCCACGGATCCAGCAGCCCGGCGATTGCCGCAATGTCCTTGTCCGCCAGCGCGCTGAACACCGCCCGCGTCGGCCGCGGATGCAGGCGCAGCCAATCGGCCAGTTGGGCGGCCGCCTGCGGGTTGTGGGCGACGTCGAGCACCAGCTCCGGCGCCTCGCGCAGGCGCTGCAGGCGGCCGGGCACGCGCGCCGCGGCGACGCCGGCGCGGATGGCGTCGTCGCCGATATCCAGCGGCAGCGCGCGCAGCGCCGCGATCGCGGCCGCCGCGTTGTCCAGCTGCGCCGGCGCGTCCAGCGCGGGCAACGGGAGCAGCAGTTCGTAGCCGGGCTCGCGCCAGCGCCAGGCCTCGGCCTCGCGTTCGATGAGGTAATCGCTGTGACCGCGGATGGCCGGTGCGCCGAGCCGGTACGCCGCCTGCAACACCGACGAGGGCGGATCGCGCTCGGCCAGCACGCAGGGCCGACCGGCGCGCAGGATGCCGGCCTTTTCCGCGCCGATGCTCTCGCGGTCGGGACCGAGGTAGTCCTGGTGGTCGAGGTCCACGGTGGTGATCACCGCGACGTCGGCGTCGATGATGTTCACCGCGTCCAGTCGACCGCCCAGGCCGACCTCGAGCACGGCAAGGTCGAGCCTGGACTGGGCGAACACCCACAGCGCGGCCAGCGTGCCGAATTCGAAATAGGTCAGCGGGATCTCGCCACGCGCCGCCTCGATCGCCTCGAAGGCGGCCACCAGCGTGGCGTCGCCCGCCTCGCGGCCGTCCACCCGCACGCGCTCGTTGTAACGCAGCAGGTGCGGCGAGGTGAAGGCGCCGACGCGCAGGCTGGCGGCGCGCGCGATGGCCTCGAGGAAGGCGACCGTCGAACCCTTGCCGTTGGTGCCGGCCACCGTCACCACATGGCGCGCTGGTCGCGACAGGTCCAGCCGTCGCGCGACGTCGGCGACCCGCTCGAGCCCCATCGCGATCTGCTGCGGGTGGGTGCGCAGCTGGTACTCCAGCCACTGCTCGAGCGTTCGCGGCATCGTCGGTTCCTGGTGCGAGGCGGCGATGCTACTACAGGGCGCGGTGCACGGCCTCGCCGAACAACGGCGTGTAGTGGTTGCAGTCGTTCAGCCGCACGACCTCCAGGTGGTCGACGTCCGCGCCTTCCAGCAGGTTGATGGTGGTCGGCGCCTGGCGGAAACCCCACAGACGCGAGAGCGGCAGGCCCAGCACCCGGCACAGCAGCACGCGGTTGACCGCATCGTGCGCCACCACCAACAGGGTGTCGTCCGCGCCCAGTTCCTCGCAGGCACGGGCCAGCGCCGGCCAGGCGCGGTCCAGCACCTGCTGCAGCGACTCGCCGCCCGGCATCTGCACCGTCTCCGGCGCCTCGCGCCAGGCGCGCAGGCGCTCCGGGTCGCGTGCGCGGATTTCGTCGGCGAGCAGGCCTTCCCACTCGCCGTGGGCGATCTCCTGCAGGCCGTCGTCGAAGCGCAGTTGCGCGGCGCGATGCTCGCTCATCGCCAGCTCCGCGGTGCGCCGCGCGCGCGACAGCGGCGAGGCCACCGCCCGGGTGATGTCCACGTCGTGCAGGCGCTCGCCGAGCAGCCGCGCCTGTTCCTCGCCGACCCCGGACAGCGGGATGTCGCGCTGCCCCTGGTAACGGCCCTCCGCGTTCCAGCGGGTCTCGCCATGGCGTGCCAGCAGAATCTTCATCTCACATCATCTCCAGGGCGACGATGCCGGGCAGCGCGCGCAGGTCCGCCAGCCGCGGCGTCGGCACCGGCCGGTCCACGGTAATCGCGGCCAGGGCCTGGCCGTCGCCCTTCGCGCCGAGCGAGAAGTTGATGATGTTGATGCCGGCCGCGCCGAGCTGCGAGCCGATCTGGCCGATCACGCCCGGCCGGTCCTCGTTGCGCATCAGCAGGATGTGCGCGGCGGGGTCGAAATCGAGCTCGACGCCGTCAAGACGCACGACGCGCGCACCGCGGTGCAGCGTGGCCTCGATCTCGCGCACGGCGCCGCCGCCCTCGATACGGATGCGCAGCAGGCGGTCGAAACCGTCGCCGTCGCCGCCGAGCGTCTCCGACACTTCCAGGCCGCGCGCGGCCGCCTCGTGCAGCGCGTTCACCGGCGTGACCCGGCCGGAGGCCGTGCCCAGCAGCGCCGCCACCAGCAGGCGCGACAGCGGCCGCGTGTCCAGCGCCTCGGTGCGCCCGGCGTAGGTCACCTGCAGGCGCGTCGGCGCGGGCACCAGGCGCGCGGCCAGCTTGCCCAGCGCGGTCATCAGCGGCATCCAGGGGCCGACTTCCTTCGCGGCCTCGGCGCTGAGCGGCGGCAGGTTGACGCAGCCCGCGACCGCGCCGGTCTTCAGGAAGTCGATGATCTGCCGCGCCAGGATCGTGCTCACCGCCTGCTGCGCCTCGCTGGTGGACGCGCCCAGGTGCGGGGTCAGGATGATCCTGGCGTTCGCGCGCAGCGGCGAGTCCTTGGGCAGGGGCTCGGTGACGAAGGTGTCGAGCGCCGCGCCGGCAAGGTGGCCCTCCTCCAGCACGCGCAGCAACGCGGCCTCGTCCACCAGCCCGCCGCGCGCGGCATTGATCAGGTAGCTGCCCTCGCGCATGCGCCGCAGTTGGTCCTCGCCGATCAGGTTGGTGGTGTCCTTGGTGCGGGGGATGTGCAGGGTGACGATGTCGGCCCAGGCCAGCAGCTCGTCCAGCGACTTCATCGGGATGCTCATGCGGCCCGCGGCGGCGGCCGGCAGGAAGGGATCGAAGGCCGCCACTTCCATGCCGATGCCGGCGGCCTTGCGCGCGACGGTGGAACCGATGCGACCGAGGCCGATCACGCCCAGGCGCTTGCCCTCGAGCTCGAAGCCGGTCAGGCCTGCCTTCGGCCACTCGCCCGCCTTCATGCCGGCGTCGGCGCGCGGCACATGGCGCGCCAGCGAGAACAGCAACGCGATCGCGTGCTCCGCGGCGGCCAGCGTATTGCCGTCGGGTGCGTTCATCACCGCGATGCCGCGGGCCGTGGCGGCGTCCACGTCGATGGTGTCCACGCCGGCGCCGGCGCGGCCGATCACCTTCAGGTTCGTTGCCTTGGCGAGGGCCTCGGCGCTCACCGTGGTCGCCGATCGCACCAGCACGGCATCCACGCCCGCAAGGCGTTCGGCGAGCTGGGCGGGGTCCTTGATCGGGTCCGAAGTCTCGACCTCGTAACCGGCGTCGCGGAACAGGTTCAGGCCGTCGGCATGGATGCCGTCGAGCGCGAGGAT
>CBININ010000164.1:0-5639 GCA_966250755.1 uncultured Gammaproteobacteria bacterium
CCAGGACGCCTACATCGTCGCCGCCACCCGCACGCCGGTCGGCAAGGCCCCGCGCGGCGCGCTGCGCAACGCCCATCCCGCCGACCTGCTCGCACACGTGCTGCGCGCCGTGGTCGCCCAGGCTCCCGGCATCGACCCGGCGCGCATCGGCGACGTGATCGTCGGTTGCGCCATGCCCGAGGGCGAGCAAGGCATGAACGTGGCGCGCATCGGTGCGCTGCTGGCCGGCCTGCCGGACTCGGTGCCGGCGCAAACCATCAACCGCTTCTGCTCCTCGGGCCTGCAGGCCGTGGCCCTGGCCGCCGACCGCATCCGCCTGGGCGAGTCCGACCTGATGCTGGCCGGCGGCGTCGAGTCCATGAGCATGGTGCCGATGATGGGAAACAAGGTCGCCATGAGCCCGAGCGTGTTCCGCGACGACAACATTGCGATCGCCTACGGCATGGGCATCACCGCCGAGAAGGTCGCCGAGCAGTGGAAGGTCTCGCGCGAGGACCAGGACGCCTTCGCCCTCGCCTCGCACCAACGCGCGCTTGCCGCGACCGCCGCCGGCGAATTCGCCGCCGAGATCACGCCTTACAACGTCGTCTCGCGCGTGCCCGCCGGCAACACCGTCGCGGTGCGCGAGATGCTGCTGCGCAACGACGAGGGCCCGCGCGCCGACACCAGCGCCGAAGGCCTCGCCAAGCTGCGACCGGTGTTCCGCAATGGCGGTTCGGTGACCGCGGGCAACAGCTCGCAGATGTCGGACGGCGCCGGTGCGGTGCTGCTGGCTTCCGAGCAGGCGATCAGGGACTACGGCCTCACGCCGCTGGCGCGATTCGTTGGTTTCTCGGTAGCGGGCGTGAAGCCGGAGATCATGGGCATCGGTCCGAAAGAGGCCATCCCGAAGGCACTGGCGCAGGCCGGCCTGTCGCGCGACCAGATGGACTGGATCGAGCTCAACGAGGCCTTCGCCGCCCAGGCCCTGGCAGTGATCCGCGACCTCGGCCTCGACCCGGCCAAGGTCAATCCGCTGGGCGGCGCGATCGCGCTTGGCCATCCACTGGGCGCGACCGGCGCGGTGCGCGTGGCCACGCTGGTGCACGGCCTGCGGCGACGCCAGCAGAAGTACGGCATGGTCACCATGTGCATCGGCACCGGCATGGGCGCGGCTGGCATCTTCGAGGCGGTCTGACCATCCTCAGGCGGCGCTGCGCGCCTCGCGCAGCGCCCGCCATCCGTCGCGTGCCTGCAGCCACCAGTAGCGTAGCTGCGCGCCGGCGAAGCCCGCCGGCTTGAGTGCCGACACCAGCCCGTACTCCCGCAATTCCCGCCAACGCTCGTCGCCTTGCGCGATCGCCGAAGCCAGCAACTCGCCAGCGAAGGTGGTGGGCGCCACACCGTGCCCGCCGAAGGCCTGGGCCAACCACAAGCCTGTGTCGATCCGGCCGACTTGCGGCATCTCGTGGCGCGCGTAGCTCATCAGCCCGGACCATGCGTGGTCGATGCGCACGCCTTCCAGTTGCGGAAACACGCGCAGCAGGTCGCGCCGCAGCAGTCGCTCCACCGCCGACGGCGAGCGGTCGAGCACCGAAATTCGACCGCCCCACAGCAGCCTCCCGTCCGGCAAGGGCCGGTAGTAGTCGAAGGCGAACCGCGAGTCGTAGATCGCCGCGCGCGTGCGCAGAACCTCGTCCATCCGCGCGCCGAGCGGCTCGGTCACCATCACGTAGGTGGCGATCGGCAGCACGCCCGCGTCCACGTCTCGCCGCAGCCCCGCCAGGTAACCGCCACAGGCCAGCACCAGGTGCCGGCAGCGCAACGCGCCGCGGGGCGTGCGCACGCGCCAGCCGGCGCCGTCGCGCTCGATGGTGGTGGCGGGGCTGCATTCGTGCAGCGCCGCGCCGCCCGCTTCCGCCAGCGCCGCCAAGCCGCGGGCGTACTTGAGCGGGTGGAAATGCAGGGCGTTGGGCTCGAACAGCGCGCCATGGTAGCGATCGCTGCGCACGAGTTCCCGCAGTTCGCCCGGCGGCACGGCCCGCCACTCGACGCCGTAGGCCTGCGCCATCAGGCGCCGGCGACCCTCGAGCACGCGCGGATCGCGGAACCAGTTGGCCCACAGCACGCCCGCGTCGGTGTGGTCGCAGTCGATGCCATCGCGCGTGATGCGTCGGCGGATCAGGTTCACTGCATCCTGCGTGCCGGCGTAGAGGGCGCGGGCGCGCTCCACGCCCAGCCGGTCCAGCAGTGCCTGTTCACCGGCCGAGAATCCGCCGAAGACGAAGCCGCCGTTGCGTCCGGAGGCGCCATGGCCGAGCGTCTTGGCCTCCAGCAGGCAGACCGAGTGCCTGCCTCGCTCGACCAGGCCCAGCGCGGTGTTGAGGCCGGCGAAGCCGCCGCCGACGATGCAGGTCTCGACCTCCGCCGAGCCCGCCAGGGCGGCGCGCGGCGCAATCGGTCCCGCCGATGCGCGGTAGTAGCTGGTGTCGCCGGTGGCCATGGCTTTTTTCCCTCGTGGCGCTAGCATGTCAGCACTCGCGGCGAAGAGGAACGCATGGCCGGACCAGCCAGCAGCAGCAACAACGGCGAATTCCACCGCGCCGACCCCGCCTATCGCCGGCAGATGCAGCTCGTGCTGGTGGCGACCATCGTGCTGGGCGCGCTCGCCGTCGTCGGCCTGAAGCTGTGGCTGCAAAAGCTCGGCGCAGGCGCCCGCTTCGGCGATCTCTACACCTACGAAGCCTGGCTGCACCGCCTGCTCGGCGGACTGTGCCTGGTGCTGGCGACCGCCGCGGCCGGATTCGCCGTCTGGTTGCGGCGGACCGCGCTCGCCAGCCGCGCCGAGCGGCGCTGGCCGCCGAGCGGCATGCGCACCTCCGCCGACGTCAGGATCCGCTACCTCACCTCCGCCGACACCCTGGTCACGCAGATGCTGGCGGCCTCCTGGTCCCTGGCGGTGCTGGCGGTGGCCTTGGGCGGCTGGGCGATCTGGTTGTTCCTGGCCCGTTGAGGCGACGGCTCAACGCGAGAGCGCTTCCTGCATGTAGGCCCGGGCCGGACCGGCCAGGTCCTCGTGGTCGAGGGCGAACTGGATGGTCGCCTCGACCAACCCAATGTGGCTACCACAATCGAAGCGCCGGCCCTGGAAGCGGTAGGCGAGCGCGCGCTCCTCGCCCAGCAGCGCGGCGATCGCGTCGGTGAGCTGGATCTCCCCGCCCGTGCCGGCGGCGGTGCGCTCGAGCAGTTCGAAGATCCGCCCGCTCAGTACGTAGCGGCCGACCACCGCCAGGGTGCTGGGCGCGTCGGCCGGCCTGGGCTTCTCCACGATGCGCTCGATCTCGCCGAAGCCGTCGGAGAATTCACGGGTCGCCACGATGCCGTAGCTGCCGGTCTGGTCGCGCGGCACGTCCTGCACCGCGATCACGCTGGCCTGCTCGCGCCCAGCCAGGTCCACCATCTGCCCCAGCGCGCCACGGCCGCGGTTCCAGATCAGGTCGTCGGCCAGCAGCACCGCGAAGGGCTCGTCGCCCACCACCGGGCGCGCGCACAGCACCGCGTGCCCCAGTCCCAGCGCCTCGGCCTGGGTCACGAACACCGCGCGCACCTTGGGCGGCAACACGTCGCGGATCAGGCTCAGCAACTCGCCCTTGCCCGCCTTCTCCAGCTTCTGCTCGAGCTCATAGGCCTTGTCGAAGTAGTCGGCGACCGAATGCTTGTAGCGGTTGGTCACGAACACCATGGTGTCGCATCCGGCCTCGACCGCTTCGTCCACGGCGTACTGGATCAGCGGCCGGTCGATCACCGGCAGCATCTCCTTGGGAACGGTCTTGGTGGCGGGAAGAAAACGGGTGCCCAGGCCGGCGACGGGGAACACGGCCTTGCGGATGCGGAAACTCATCGGTGCTTGCTTGCCTTGTGATGGTCCGCCAGGGCCACGACCTTGCGGGCGGCGGGACGGTAATCATGCACGGTGTCGAGCAGATAGGCCCTGAACGCGTCATCGTCCGCGTCCGAGCGCAGCAAGGCGTCGAGCCGCTCCAGGTGGCGCGCCATCAGCGCCGGATCCACCGCGCGCGGCTCCGAGCGCATCACCCGCGGGTTGGACGTGGACGAATAGCGCTCCTCCGGGTGCAGCACGATCTCGTGCAGTTTCTCGCCGGGGCGCAGGCCGGTGTACTCGATGGCGATGTCGCTGCCCGGATGCTTGCCGGCCAGGCGGATCATCTGCTCGGCCAGTTCGCGTATCGCCACCGGCTGGCCCATGTCGAGGGTGAAGACGGAGGCCGTGGACACCGAGAGGTGGGTGGTCTGCAGGATCAGCTGGCAGGCCTCGGGGATGGTCATGAAGTAGCGCGTCACCAGCGGGTGCGTGACGGTGACCGGGCCACCGGCTGCGATCTGCTCGCGGAACAGCGGCACTACGCTGCCCGCCGAATCGAGCACATTGCCGAAGCGCACGGTGGCCAGCGAAGTCACACTGCCGGCGAAGATGGCCTGGCAGGCCAGTTCGGCCAGGCGCTTGCTCGCGCCAAGCACGCTCACCGGTTCGATCGCCTTGTCGGTGGAGATCAGCACGAAGCTGCGGACGCCGGCGCCGCGGCAGGCCCGCGCCAGCACGCCGGTGACCTGCACGTTGTTGCGCATCGCCGCGCGTACCTGGTCTTCCAGCATCGGCACCTGCTTGCAGGCGGCGGCGTGGAACACGTAGTCAATGCCCTGCAAGGCGGCGCGATAGGCCGATACGTCCAGGCAGTCGGCCAGCAAGGGGCGCAGGTCCAGTCCCGGGAACTCGCGGCGCAGCGCGCGGGTGACTTCTTCCAGCGACTGTTCGTCGCGCTCGAGCAGCACCAGTCGCGCCACGCCCGCCTGCGCGCACTGGTGCGCCAGTTCCGAGCCGATGGAGCCGCCGGCGCCGGTGATCAGGACCCGGCGCGAGCCGAAGTATTCGCGCACCAGGTGCCAGTCGAACTGCACCGGCGCGCGGCCCAGCAGGTCCTCGATCGCCACCTCGCGCAGCTCGAAGCCGCCCGCCTGGTCCTCGAGCTGGTCGGCCAGCCGACTGATCGTGCGGAACGGCAGCCCGGCGGAATCGCACAGCTCGACCACGCGGCGCATCTGCGCGGCATCGGCCGAAGGCATGGTGATGACCAGCAAGCTGGCCGCGGTCTCGCGGGCGACCCGCTCGAGCTCGTCGAGCGTGCCGAGCACCTCGACGCCCTGGATCTTGGCGCCCTTGAGCACCGGCGTGTCGTCGAGCAGCCCCACCGGGTGGTAGCGGTCCTGGGCTCGCAGCTCGCGCAGCAGCATCTCGCCGGCGCGGCCGGCGCCCAGGATCAGCACGCGGGTTGCATCGGCGCGTCGCGATTGCGCCAGGCTGTTGTCCTTCCACAGGCGGTACACCAGTCGCGGCAGGCCCAGCGAGAGGATGAGGAAGGGGGCGTACGGAACCAGCACCCGCCTCGGCACCTGCGGCAGCATGCCCACCACCATGAAGGCCGGCACGATCAGCAACAGCCCGATGAAGGCCGCGCTGGCGATGTTCACGAGGTCCGGCATGCTGGCAAAGCGCCACACGCCGCGGTACAGGCCCACCCGCCAGAAGACCAGGCCCTGGATGGCGACGGCGATGCCCAGCTCGCGCCAGATCAGGCTCGAGG
>CBININ010000165.1:0-5603 GCA_966250755.1 uncultured Gammaproteobacteria bacterium
CTGGATGCCGAAGGGCCGCTACCAGATCATGCGCGACTACATGCCCAGGGTCGGCAAGCTCGGCCTGGACATGATGACGCGCACCTGCACCGTGCAGGTCAACCTGGATTTTTCCAGCGAGGCCGACATGGTGAAGAAGTTCCGCGTCTCGCTGGCCCTGCAGCCGATCGCCACCGCGCTGTTCGCCGACTCGCCCTTCACCGAAGGCAAGCCCAACGGCTACCTGTCGTACCGCTCGCACATCTGGACCGACACCGATCCGGACCGCACCGGCATGCTCGACTTCGTGTTCGAGGACGGCTTCGGCTTCGAGCGCTACGTGGATTACCTGCTCGACGTGCCGATGTACTTCAGCTATCGCAATGGCGAGTACGTGGACCTTGCCGGCCAGAGTTTCCGCAAGTTCCTGAAGGGCGAGCTGCCGAAGTTGCCGGGCGTGCTGCCGACGATGAAGGACTGGGCCGACCACATGACCACGGCCTTCCCCGAGGTGCGGCTGAAGAAGTACCTGGAGATGCGCGGCGCCGACGGCGGCCCCTGGAACCGCCTGTGCGCGCTGCCCGCCTTCTGGGTTGGCTTGCTGTATGACGACGAGTCGCTCGATGCCGCCTGGGATCTCGTCAAGGACTTCACCATGGCCGAGCGCAATGCGCTACGCGACGGCGTCCCGAAGCACGCGCTCAAGCTGCCGTTTCGCGGCGCGACCGTGCGCGAGCTGGCCCTCGAGGCGCTCAAGATCGCCGGCAACGGCCTGGCCCGACGCAATCGCCTGAATTCCACCGGCGCCAGCGAAGCGGTGTTCCTGGAGCCGCTGATCGAATTCGCCATGGCCAACGAAACCCCCGCCGAGCGCAAGCTCGCGCTGTTCCACGGCGCGTGGGGCGGTTCGGTGGATCCGGTGTTCCGCGAATTTGCCTACTGATCCCCAAGCGCTGACCGAAGAGGCGCGCGATCTGGATTTCGCGGCCAGCGACGCCTTGTTGCGAGACGACGTGCGCCAGCTCGGCGCGCTGGTCGGCGAGATACTCGCCGAGCAGCGCGGGCCAGGCTTCCTCGCCGAGGTCGAGCGCGTCCGCCGCGCCGCCATCGCGCGGCGCGAGGCCGGCCAGGGCGTGGGGGAACTGGCGAGCGTGCTGGGCGCGCCTGACCTGCGCGAGGCGGGCGAACTGGTGCGCGCCTTCGCGACCTACTTCCAGGCCATCAACCTGGCCGAGCGCGTGCATCGCATCCGCCGCCGCCGCGACTACGAGCGCGAGGGCGGGGCGCCGCAGCCGGGCAGCCTGCGCGCGGTGCTGCAGGGCCTGCGCGCCGACGGCGTCGGCCTGGGCGAAATCGCGGCGCTGTTGCCGCGGCTGCGCATCGAGCCGGTGTTCACCGCGCACCCGACCGAGGCGGTGCGGCGCGCGCTGCTGCAGAAGGAGCAGGAGATCGTCGCCTGCCTGGTGGCCGACATCGACCGCGGCCGCACGCCCGCCGAACGCCGCGCCGACCGCGAACGCATCCGGATGGCGCTGACCGCCGGCTGGCAGACCGCCGAGGCGCCACCCGCGCGGCCCACCGTGGCCGACGAGCTCGAGCATGTCGGCTTCTACCTCTCGGATGTGTTGTACCGGGTGCTGCCGGTGTTCTTCGAGGTGTTCGAGGATGCCCTGCGCGACAGCCACGGCGAGGCGCCGGTACTGCCGGCCGTGCTTGGCTTCGGCAACTGGGTCGGCGGCGACATGGACGGCAACCCGAACGTCGGCGCCGCCACCATCGAACAGACGCTGCAGGCCCAACGCGCGCTGGTGCTTGCGGCGTATCGGCGCGACCTGTCGCGGCTTTCGGTGGTGCTGAGCCAGTCGCGGGCGCGGGTGGGCGTGGACGCCGGCATCGAAGCCCGCATCGCCGCGTACGCGGCCCTGCTGCCCGCGGCGGCGGCAAAGCTGAAGCCGCGCAACGCCGACATGCCCTACCGCCAGCTGCTCGCGCTGATGTCGGCGCGACTGCAGGCGACCCAGGCCGAGCGCAGCGGCGGCTATGCGTCGCCGGATGACCTGCTCGCCGACCTCGCGCTCATCCACGCCAGTCTGATTGCCCACCAGGGCGAGCACGCGGGCGCCTTCGCCGTGCGCCGGCTGCGTCGCCGGGTCGAGGCCTTCGGCTTCCACCTCGCCACCCTGGACCTGCGCCAGGATTCGGCCACGCACGCGCGGGCGCTGGCGGCCTGGCGCACCGATCCCGGCGCGGCCGAAGCGCAACCGACGCTGGAGGTGTTTCGCGCGGTGGCGCGGCTGCGGCCACGCTACGGCGCGCGGGCTTTCGGTCCCTACATCATCAGCATGTGCCGCAGCGCCGGCGATGCACTGGCGGTGCTCGAACTGGCGCGCGCCGCCGGCTGCGTGGATGCCGAAGGCCGGGTGCCTTTGGACGTGGCGCCCTTGTTCGAAACCGTCGCCGACCTCGATGCGAGTGCGGACACCTTGCGCTCGCTGTTCGCCGACGCAGGTTATCGCGGGCACCTCGTCGCACGTGGCCATCGGCAGGTGGTGATGCTCGGCTACTCCGACAGTGCCAAGGACGGCGGTCTGCTGGCCTCGCGCTGGGCCCTGCAGCAGGCGCAGGTGCTGCTGCCCGCGCTGGCGCGCGAACATGGCGTGGAGATCGTGTTCTTCCACGGCCGCGGCGGCTCGGCCTCGCGCGGCGGCGGCAAGACCGAACGCGCGGTGATCGCGGCGCCGCGCGGCTCGGTCAACGGCCACCTGCGCCTGACCGAGCAGGGCGAGGTGATCCACCGCAAGTACGGCATCCGCGCGCTGGCCCTGCGCAACCTCGAGCAGGCCACCGGCGCGGTGCTGCGCGCGACTCTCAGGCCGCGGCCCGCCGAGCCGCGCGAAGCGCGCTGGCGCATGATCGCGGCCGCCCTGGCCAACGATGCCCGTGCGCACTACCGCGCGCTGGTGCACGAGGACGCGCGTTTCCCCGCTTACTTTCGCGCAGCCACGCCGATCGACGTGATCGAGCGGCTGTGGCTGGGCTCGCGGCCCAGCCGGCGCGACGTCGCCGGCGGACAAGCACCGGGCATCGACCAGTTGCGCGCCATTCCCTGGGTGTTCGCGTGGTCGCAGAACCGCGCGGGGCTCACCGCCTGGTACGGCGTGGGTAGCGCGCTCGCCGCGGCGATCGAACGCGAGGGGCTGCCGGCGATGGCGGAGATGGCCCGCGACTGGCCCTTCTTCGGCACCCTGGTGGACGACGTGGAAATGGTGCTGGCCAAGTCGGACATGGCCATCTTCGAGCGCTATTCCCTGCTGGCCGGTGACTTGCATGCGGCCATGCACGGGCCGATCCTGGCCGAGTTCGAACGCACGCGCGCCGCGGTGCTGGCGATCAAGGGCACCGACGAACTGCTGGCCGGCGACCGCCGGCTGCGGCTGTCGATCCGCCTGCGCAATCCCTACGTGGATCCGATCAGCCTGCTGCAGGTGGACTTGCTGCAGCGCTGGCGCGCGGGAGGGCGCGGGGAGGAATCGCTGTTCCAGGCGCTGGTGGCCACGGTGAACGGCATCGCCGCAGGCATCCAGAACACCGGCTGATGGTGTCCGGCCGGATCCGGGGCCGCGTCAGGCCGGTTCCGGCGCCCGCACCTTGCGCAGGCGATCGATCCACTCGCGATTGATGTCGCGGGTCGCACCGGACATGCGCTTGATGGTCTTCTGCGCCTCGTCCAGCAACGGTGCGAGGCGGCCGGCGTCGCCCCAGCCCTGCAGGATCTCCGCGTAGCGCGCCTTCGCCTCCAGCCCCGCGAAATAGCCAACCAGCACCTCGAACTCCTCGCGGGCCCGCGGGCGGTCGTCCAGCGCGGCCAGGGCGCGGGCGTAGACGAGGTGCCCTTCCGGTGATTTGAACTTCGGCTGCTTGCGGATGAGGTCGTCGAGCAGGTCGCGCGCGGCCAGGGCATTGCCCGCTTCCAGCAAGGCGCGGGCGAGTTGCACGTGCACGCCCGCGTCGTCGGCGTAGAGCCCCGTCAACACGGCCTGGAACTGGACCACGGCTTCGGACGCGCGACCCGCCTCGAGCAAGGCTTCCGCCAGGCGCAGCCGGTGGGCCGGCGTGGCCGCGAGCTCCAGCGCCTCCTGCGCCGCGCGCAGCTCGCGGCTGGGGTCGAGCGCCTGGCGCACGCCGCGGACCACCTGCTGCCCCTGGCGGCTGTTGCGTGCGTCCGGCAGCCAGATGGTCAGGGCATAGACCAGGCTGCCCAGCAGCGGGAAGGCGAACAGGATCCACAGCCAGTACTTGTCCTGGCCGCTGCGCACGGCGTGCGTGGCGAAGTAGATGGCGATCAGGACGTGGAGTCCCAGTCCGACGACAGGCATGCGTGTCTTCCCCCTGCCGCCATTGTGGATGCTGCAGCGCAATTTGCCAGTCCCTTCACAAGCCGTATGATCGGGCCTCCGCTCCCACGAGACCGACCATGAAGCCGATCCTTGCCAGCCTTGCCGCCAGCCTCTGCCTCTTCGTCGCCGGCGCGCAGGCGCAGACGATGATGCAGCCCATCAAGATCCAGCAGGTGCAGCCGGCTCCGAACGTGGGCCAAGTCGCGCAGGTGGACCAGGCCGCTCTCGAGAAGGCGCGGCTGGAGCGCGAGAACAAGAAGCTGCGCGAGGAAAACGCCGCGCTCAGGAAGCAGGTGGACGACTTCACCGCGCTCGGCGGCAGCAACGTGCACGCCTACTGCCCGGCAGGCCAGCCGAACATCAGTCGCAACACCTCGGGCGCGGAGGCCGATTGCAGCCGTGCCGGTTACACCTGCGAGCCGGTTTCGGGCCAGTGCCGCACGTCGTGCCAGACCTCGGACATGTGCGCGGGCGGCTTCACCTGCGACACCGGCGCGCAGCAGTGCGTGCGTACGGGTTGACCCCTCTCAGCCGGTGACCGCGGCTAGCCCGCGGTCACGTCCCGCAGTTCCCACCCGCTGCCGGCGAGCCAGCGCAGGCGCTGCTTGAAGATGGCGCCGGGCAGCGACGTGGTCGCCACCAGGTCGATGGCCAGGTCGTGCTGCTGGCCGCGCACCGTCGCCGCCGGGTCGGTGGCCGCCAGCCCGGGATCGATCGTGTCCGGGTCGTCCTGCTTGGCCAGCCAGCGCTCGAACAGCTCCGGCGTACGCAGCGCGTGTTCGAACTCCGACGCGAAACCTTCGGCGCCCTGGCTGTGGAAGCTCAGGTCGGCGTCGGTACCGCGGGCCTTGGCGGGATCGGGCAGGCGCAGGTAGTAGCGGGTCTTCATCGCGTGGGGTCCTCCGATACAGGACACCAGTCTAGCCGCAGCGCGCGACGACGGCGCCGGCAGTGCCGGCGCCGCGGTAGCGGCCGTTCAGCGCGAGTAGGCGCGGGGCAGGCCGCCCGGCGCTTGCAGGTAGCGGTCGCGCAGTTCGGTCTGGCGCGATCGCATCGGCATCGCACGGCCGTGCATCCACACCTGCTCGGCCAGCGTGGTCAGCTCGAGCGGATCGCCGTCCCAGAGCGCCAGGTCGGCCTCCATGCCGGGCTCGATGCGGCCGAGGCGGTCCCCCACGCCCAGCGCCTGCGCCGGCACGCGGGTGATCGCCGCCAGCCCGTCTTCCC
>CBININ010000166.1:0-5572 GCA_966250755.1 uncultured Gammaproteobacteria bacterium
GCCGCGGCCCGGCAGGAGGCCGCCGCCGGGAATGCCGCCGACGCATTGGCGTTCGACCGCGCGCTGGAGGCTCGCCGCCGGGCCAAGTCCACCGATTCGGATGCGACGCGTCGGGCGGCGGTCACGCCGGCGGCGTGGTTGGCGCAGGTGCGCGCGCTTCGTGACGCCAACCGCCGCGTCGAAGCCGCCGAGAGCCTGCGCCGTTTCCAGCGAAACTATCCGCGCTACGCCATTCCGACCGATCTGCTGCCCCTCTTGCGGGAGTGAACGGGCATACGCTCGCGGCGCCCGCGCGCCTGGCGGCAGACGTGCGCAAGAGTCGCTTCCTTGCCCTCGCCTCGCCGATCGAATCGGAGGCCGAGGCGGTGGATTTCCTGCACACGGTGCACGACGCCTCCGCCAGCCACCACTGCTGGGCCTGGCGTCTCGGCGATGCCTACCGGTCCAGCGACGACGGCGAACCTGGCGGCAGCGCGGGACGCCCGATCCTGGCGGCCATCGACGGCCAGGGCTTCGACCGCGTGATCGTGGTGGTGCTGCGCTGGTTCGGCGGCGTGAAACTCGGCATCGGCGGCCTCGTGCGTGCCTACGGCGGCACGGCGGCCGAATGCCTGCGCGCCGCACCGCGCCGGGCCCTGGTGCGCAGCATCGAGGCTGAGCTCGCCTGCGACTTCGCCCTGGCCGGCAGCGTGCACGCCCTGCTGGCGTCTGTCGGCGCGGAAAAACTCGCCGAAGGCTTCGAACCGGAGGGCCTGCGCTTGCGTTTGCGCCTGCCCGCCTCCATGGTCGGGGAACTGGAGCGGCGGCTCCGCGACCTCAGCCGGGGCGCGGCCGTCCTGACCCTGCACGAGGCCCACGGCGGATGAGTTCGACACCGGAGACGCCCCGCCAGCGCCTGCTGTCGCTGCGCGGCCTGCTGCCCTTCCTGCGTTCGCATCGCGCCCTGGTGGTCGGCTGGCTGCTCGCCCTGGCGGTGTCCTCGGGCGCCACGCTGTTCTTCCCCTACGCCTTCCGCCAGGTGATCGACCACGGCTTCGCCCGCGGCGGCGCCGAGGTGGACCGCTGGTTCCTGATGATGTTCGCGGTGGCGGTGGTGCTGGCCTGCGCGACCGCGATCCGCTTCTACACCGTGTCGCTGCTGGGCGAGCGGGTGATCGCCGACCTGCGGCGCGCGCTCTACGCCCACCTGCTCTCGCTCGACCAGGCCTTCTTCGAGCGCACCCGCGCGGGCGAACTGCTGTCGCGCCTGTCGGCGGACGCGGAGATGCTGCGCAGCGTGGTCGGCTCGAGCATGTCCATCGCCCTGCGCAGCACCATCACGGTCGCCGGCAGCGGCGTGCTGCTGGCGATGACCAGCCCGCGGCTGGCGGGCCTGGCGCTGGTCGGCATCCCGCTGATCGTGCTGCCGATCGCGCTGTCTGGCCGGCGCGTGCGCGGCGCCGCCAAGGACAGCCAGGACCGCCTGGCCGATGCGAATGCGCGTGCCGGCGAGACCCTGGGCGCGATGCACACGGTGCAGAGCTACGCCCGCGAACCCTTCGAGCGCGAGCGCTTCGACACCGCCGTGCAACGCCAGGTCGGCGCGGCGCGCAAGCGCATCCGCATGCAGGGCCTGCTGACCGCCAGCGTGATCGTGCTGGTGTTCGGCGCGATCACGGCGGTGCTGTGGGTGGGCGCGCAGGATGTGATCGCGGGCCGGATGACGGCGGGCACGCTGGCGCAATTTGTCCTCTACGCCATGTTGGGCGCGGGATCGTTCACGGCGCTCACGGAAGTCTGGAACGAGGTGCAGCGCGCAAGTGGCGGCATGGCTCGCATCAACGAGCTGTTCGGCGAACGGTCCGCGCTGGCGCTGCCGGCGCGCCCGCTCGTCCTGCCGACGCCCTTGCAGGGCCGCGTGCGCCTCGAGCACGTGCGATTCCATTACCCCAGCCGGCCCGACGCCGCCGCCCTGGAGGATTTCAGCCTCGACGTGGCGCCGGGCGAGACGGTCGCTCTCGTTGGACCTTCCGGCGCCGGGAAAAGTACGGTGTTCCAGCTGCTGCTGCGCTTCCACGACCCGCAGGCCGGGCGCGTGAGCATCGACGGGCTCGACCTGCGCGACCTTGATCCGGCGAGTGTTCGACAGGCGATCGCGCTGGTGCCGCAGGACCCGGTGATCTTCGGCACCACGGCGCGGGAGAACCTGCGCTACGGCCGGCTCGAGGCCGACGACGCCGCCATCGAAGCCGCCGCCCGCAGCGCCGAGGCGCACGAGTTCCTGTCGGCCCTGCCCGAAGGCTATGACAGCGAACTCGGCGAGCGCGGCGCGCGCCTGTCCGGCGGCCAGCAGCAGCGGCTGGCGATCGCACGTGCACTGTTGAAGGACGCGCCGATCCTGCTGCTGGACGAGGCCACTTCCGCGCTCGACGCCCAGAGCGAGCGCGCGGTGCAGCAGGCGCTCGAGCGCCTGATGGAAGGCCGCACCACCCTGGTGATCGCGCACCGGCTGGCCACCGTGCTCAAGGCCGACCGCATCGTCGTGATGGAAGCCGGCCGCGTCGTCGCCCAGGGCACGCACGCGGAATTGATGGCGCAGAACGGGCTGTACGCGGAGCTCGCGCGGCTGCAGTTCGACCACTGACGGCGAAGTGCGCGCCGCGCCTCAGCCGACGACGAACTTCACCCGCTGGGTGATCGCGCAGGTCAGCGCGTAGCCGATCGTGCCGGCATGCGCCGCCACCTCCTCCACCGGCAGCCCTTCGCCCCAGAGCACCACCGGGTCGCCAACGCGCGCATCCGGCAGCCCGCGCAGGTCCAGCGTCATCAGGTCCATGGAGACGCGGCCGATCACCGGCACGCGCACGCCCCGCACCAGCACCGGCGTGCCCGAGGGCGCGCCGCGCGGGTAGCCGTCGCCGTAGCCGATCGCCGCCACCCCGACTGGCATGTCCTCGGGGCAGCGCCAGGTGGCCGAATAACCGATCGGCTCGCCGCGGGCGATCTGGTTGACCGCGAGCAGCCGGGTCGAGAAAGTCATCGCCGGCCGCAGGCCGAAATCGGCGCCGGTCTTCCCCGCCGCCACCGTCATGCCATACAGCGCACCACCGGCGCGTACCCACTGCCCGTGGGCCTCGGGCCAGCCGAGGATCGCCGCCGAGTTCGACAGCGAACGGTCGCCGGACAGGCGCGCGGTGGCCTCGGCGAAGGCCTGCATCTGCGCCCGGGTCTGCTCGCCGCCGAACTCCTCGGAGCTGGCGAAGTGGGTCATCAGCCCGATGTCCGGGTCCACGCAGGCCAGGGCGCGCAGTCGCGCATACGCATCGCCGGCGGTGGCCGCCGCAAAACCCAGGCGGTGCATGCCGGTATCGAGCTTGAGCCAGACGCGCAACGGCGTGCCCTGCCCCAGCGATTCGAGCAACCGCAACTGGAACTCATGGTGGACCACCGCTTCCAGGCGGTGGCGGCGCATCCGTTCGAAATCGCCGGCATCGTCGAAGCCCGACAGCAGCACGATGCGCTGTTCGAGCCCGGCCGCGCGCAACCGCTCCGCTTCCTCGAAGGTGGACACGCCGAAGGCGTCGGCGCTCGCCAGCGCCGCGCAAACGCGCTCGATGCCGTGGCCGTAGGCGTCGGCCTTGACCACCGCCATCACCTTCGCGCCGGGGGCGGCCGCGCGTACGCGTGCCAGGTTGTGCCGCAGGGCCTCGAGGTGGATGGTGGCGATGGCGGTGCGCGACATGCCGCCGATTCTAACCGAGGCCCCTCAGCGCACGGGCACGTCGTGGCGGATCCGTGCCACCGCCGCCGGCGTCCACGTGTAGTGCCACCAGTCCATCGGGTAGTTCTCGAAGCCTTCGGCGGCCATCGCGGTGCGCAACACGTCGCGGTTGGCACGCTGCGCAGCCGTGGCGGCGGGCGAGGCGGTGTTCGCCATCGGGTCGAAGAAGTCGAAGCCGGTGCCCATGTCCAGCGGCTCGCAGCGTGCCTCCTGGCAGCGCTCCAGCGTCAGGTCGACGGTGGCGCCGCGGGAATGCCCGGATACCTCGGCGATATAGCCCGGCACCAGCCCCGACTTCGGCAGGTTCGGGTGGTAGGCAGCCCGGGTGGCCGCCTGCTCGGGCGCGGCGGCCCAGCGCATGAAGGCCGCCACCGCGCGCGTGGGCCGGTAGCAGTCGAAGACGCGCAGGCGCAGGCCGCGGGGGCGCAGAGCGGCCTGCACGCGGCCCAGCGCCTCCGCCGCCGAGGCACGCAGCAGGCAGGTCGGGGCTTCGTAGCCGTCCACGCGCGCGCCGGTGAAGTTGTTCGCGCCGGCGTAGCGCATGTCCACGCCCAGGCCCGGCGCCAGGGTCGTCGCGTCCACCAGCCCGGCCTCGGCCGCCGTGCGCGCCTTCGACACGCCGTCGCAGTCGCCGACGCGGGTGAAGTGCAGGTCCTCGTAGTCCGAGCTGAAGTCCGCCTCCGGATCCACCTTGCGCATGGCCAAGCGCGCGCTTTCGCCCTCGCCCGAGAACGCCATCCAGGCCTCGTCCAGGCCCTCGTCGTCGAAGTCCAACAGCCACTGGCCGCCGACCTGCATCACCTGGCCGCGCAGGCGCGGCGACTTCGCCGCCACCCAGCGCACGGCGCCGTCCACCTCGCAGACCGACACCGCGCCCAGCCAGGGATCGCGCCACACGCCCAGGCGGCCGGCCAGTTGCGCGGCGGTGGCGGGGGCGCGCGGAGGCAGCGCCGGCGGCGGCGGCGAGGCCGGTCCGGCCGTGGCGCCCGTGACCGGCGCGCTCGGCCGCGCGAGGGCGTCGACCAGTTCCTGCACCGGTCGGCCGCGGCCCGGCGTGAGCAGTTCCTCCACCAGCGCCTCGATCAGCACGCTGCGGGCGGCATCGCCGTCGCCGTTGGTCATCAGCACGAAGCCCGAACGCCGGTCGGGTAGCAGCATCATCGCCGAGTACATGCCCGACAGCGTGCCGGTGTGCGAAACCGTCCATTCGCCGTGCATGTCGGCGAGGCGGAATCCGAAGGCATACGCCAGGTAGTGGGTGTTGTCCCAGGCGCGGCGCTGCGCCGAGATCGGCATCGGCGTGCGCGCGGTCCACATCTGCGTGCGCTGGGTGGCGTCGAGCCACTGCAGTTGCGCCGGCGTCGGCGCCAGCCACTGCCGCGCCCAGGCCAGCATGTCGCCGAGGCTGCAACGGATGCCGCCGGCCGCCGCGGAAGCGATCGCGGGAACCATCGGCGGGTCCGGGTTGAACACGACATTGCCCTCCGGCGTACGCCGGTGCGGCTGCGCCACCTCGCCGGCGGCGTCGCGGTCGAAGGCGCCGACGCGACATTGGCGCAGTGCGAGCGGCTCGAAGATCTCGCGCCGTACCACCTCTTCGTAGCTGGCGCCGCCCGCGGCCGCGGCGACCTCGCCGGCGACGATGTAGAGCGTGTTGTCGTAGGCGTAGCCGGCGCGGAAGCCATAGGCCGGCTTGATGTAGGCCAGGCCGGCGAGGATGTCCGCGCGGCTGAATTCGTTCGGCTCCGGCCACAGCATCAGGTCGCCGCCGCCCTCGGGCAGGCCGCTGTTGTGCACCAGCAGGTCGCGCAC
>CBININ010000167.1:0-5568 GCA_966250755.1 uncultured Gammaproteobacteria bacterium
TGGACGCGAGCGATTACGCGACCACCGAGGAAGGCTGCCCCGGCGCGCGCCGGGCGGCCTTCGTCAGCGGCTACCTGCCGCCCGAACACAAGACCTGCCAGCAGGGGAGCTGGCTCGACTGGTTCCACCTCGGCGGCGACGGGGCGCCGCCCGCCGAACCGGCGCCGGCGCCGGTGCAGGAGTCGCAATGAAGACCTTCCCTGGCCTGTTCACGCGCGTTGCGCTGCTCGGCGTCTGCGCCACCCTGGCCGCGTGCGGCGGCGGCACGAGCAGCGGTGCCGCCGATGCGCGCCCCGCCACCCGGCCGATGGGCGGCGCGGCCATGCTGCAGCAGGTGCGCAGCGCCGGCGAAGTGGGCGATGAACTCGACGTGCAGCCGCTGCGCGATCCGCGCGTCGAGGACCTGCGCGCCTCGGCCACGCAGGCGGAATCGCGCGGCGATTACGCCGGCGCGTCGCGCTTGCTGGCGCAAGCCGCGCAGTTCACGCCCAACGATCCCGACTTGTTGCAGTGGCAGGCCGAACTCGCGTTGGTCGAGCGCGACTGGGCCAATGCCGAGCGCCTGGCCACGCAGAGCTGGGACCACGGTCCCAAGCTCGGTGGCCTGTGCCGCCGCAACTGGACCACGCGGGCCCTGGCGGCGCAGTCGCGCGCCGACGCCGCGGCCGCCGCGCAGGCGCAGCAACAGGTCGCCGCCTGCAAGGTCGCGCCGCCCGTCCGCCTCTGACCATGTCCGATCTTCCCGAGCGCACCCGCGCGGCGCTGGCGCCGGAGGGGCCGCTCGCCACCCACTTGCCTGGCTACGTCGTGCGCGACGCCCAGGGACAGCTCGCGTCCGCCATCGCCTCGGCGATCGACGATCGCGCCACGCTGGTGGCCGAAGCCGGCACCGGTACCGGCAAGACCTACGCCTACCTGGTGCCGGCGCTGCTCTCGGGCGAGCGCGTGATCATCTCCACCGGCACGCGCGCGCTGCAGGACCAGCTCTACCATCGCGACCTGCCGCGGGTACGCGCCGCGCTCGGCGCCGGGCTGCGCACCGCCCTGCTGAAGGGCCGCGCCAACTACCTGTGCCATTACCGGATGGAGCAGGCGAAGGGCGAGCGCTTCGCCAGCCGCGAGGTCGCCGCGCAGTTCCAGCGCGTGGTGGCCTGGAGCGGGCGCACCCAGCGCGGCGACCTCGCCGAACTGCCCGAACTGCCCGACGATAGCCCGCTGCTGCCGATGGTGACCTCCACCGCCGACAACTGCCTCGGCGGCGAGTGCCCGTTCTGGGCCGAGTGCTTCGTTGCCAAGGCGCGCGGCGAGGCGCAGGCCGCGGACATCGTGGTGGTCAACCACCACCTGCTGCTGGCCGACCTCGCGATCCGCCGCGAGGGTTTCGGCGAGATCCTGCCGGGCGCGGCGGCCTTCGTGCTGGACGAGGCCCACCAGTTGCCCGAACTCGCCGCGCAGTTCTTCGGCGAGGGCGTGGGCGCGCGGCAGTTGCTGGACCTGGCGCGCGACGCGCTGGCCGAATGTGCCAACCAGCCCTCGGCGCTGGCGACAGTGCAGCAGCCGATGCGCGAGCTCGAGCAGGCCGTGCGTGAGTTCCGGCTTGCGCTGGAAGGCTTGCCGCAACGCGCGGCCGCCTCGCGACTGTTGGCGCATGGCCAGGCGGCGGACAAGCTCGCGTCGCTCGACGCCGCGCTGGCGGCCTTGGCTGCCGGACTGCTGCCGCTGGTAGAAGCGACGCCCGGCTTCGCCGCCTGCAGCGATCGCGCCGACGCCGCCCTGACGCGCCTGCGTCGCTGGCGCGACGGCCAGACCGTGGACGACGACGTGCGCTGGTTCGAACTGACCCAGCGTGGCTTCACCCTGCAGCGAACGCCGCTGGACGTCTCCGGCCCGCTGCGCGACTACCGCGAGCAGTCACGCGCGGCCTGGATCTTCACCTCGGCGACGCTGGCGGTGGATGCGGATTTCTCGCACATCGCCGGTCGCCTCGGCCTCGAGGAACCGCGACACCTGCTGCAGGCCAGTCCCTTCGACTGGCGCGAGCAGGCGCTGTGCTACCTGCCGCCGGGCTTGCCGGAACCGAACGCGCGCGGCTACGGCACCGCCGTCATCGAAGCCGTGTTGCCGGTGCTGGAGGCCTCGCGCGGCCGCGCCTTCCTGCTGTTCACCTCGCACCGCGCGCTGCGCGAAGCCGCCGAGGCCCTGCGCGACGGGCCCTGGCCGCTGTTCGTGCAGGGCACGGCGCCGCGCGGCTTGTTGCTCGAGCAGTTCCGCGCTTCCGGCAACGGCGTGCTGCTGGGCGCGGCGAGTTTCTGGGAAGGCGTGGACGTGGCGGGCGAGGCGTTGTCGGTGGTGGTGATCGACCGGCTGCCTTTCGCCTCGCCGGACGATCCGGTGCTGGAGGCGCGCCTGGACGCCGTGCGCCGCGCTGGCGGCAACCCCTTCCGCGACGAACAGCTGCCGCAGGCGGTGATCGCGCTCAAGCAGGGCGCGGGCCGGCTGATCCGCAGCTTCGAGGACCGTGGCGTGCTGGTGCTCTGCGACCCGCGCCTGCTCGGAAAGTCCTACGGCCGCCTGTTCCTGGACAGCCTGCCGCCGTTGCCACGCACCCGCCGCATCGCCGACGTGCAACGCTTCTTCGGCGTGGACGTGCCGGACCTCGAGCAGGACCTGCGCGCCGAGGAGGAATGGCAATGAAGCTGCTGGCCCTGGAGACGAGCACCGAGGCCTGTTCGGTCGCGTTGTGGATCGATGGCGAGCTGCGCGAGCGCCACGAAGTGGCGCCGCGCCGCCATACCGAACTCGTGCTGCCCTGGTGCAACGCGCTGCTGGCGGAGGCGGGGACGCCCAAGTCCGCGCTCGATGCGATCGCCGTGGGTCGCGGCCCCGGCGCCTTCACCGGCGTGCGCCTGGCGGTCGCGCTGGCGCAGGGCATGGCCTTGGCCCTGGACCGACCTGTCGTGCCGGTTTCCACCCTGGCCGCGCTGGCGATGCAGGCGCCCTTCGACGAAGGCGCGGAGATCCTGGCGGTCATCGATGCGCGGATGGGCGAGTTCTACCTCGGCATGTTCGAGCGCATCCCGGGCGGGCTCGTCGCGCCGACGGGCGCGGAAATCCTGTGGTCCCCGGCCCACCCGCTGACCATCGATCTGGCAGCCAGGACGATGGTGGGCGTGGGCAGCGGCTGGAAAGCGGGGCCCTGGCAGGAGCTTGCCAACTCGGCGCATGTGCTCGCCTGCGATCCCGAGGGCCTGCCGCATGCCGCCGACGTCGCCCGCCTCGGGGCCGCGGCCTTTTCGCGTGGTGAGGCGATCGCGGCCGATCGCCTCGAGCCGGCCTACCTGCGCGACAAGGTCGCGCTCACGCTCGCGGAACAGGCCGCGGCCCGCGCGGCGAAGTGAAGCGGACGGCAGACGCCGTCCGCTTCGAAGCCCTTCAACGCACGCGGTTGGCGATGCCGTGGTAGGCGAGCATGCCGAGACCGGCGGCGCCGATCAGCAGGCCCCAGGTGCCGGGATCGTCGCTGGCCAGGTTCAGGCCGCTGATGAGGCCGAAGGCCAGGCCGACCAGGGTCAGCACGAGGCCCCACTTCAGGGCCGAGAGGCGCCGGGCCTGTTCGTCGGCCACCAGCATGGACTTGACCAGGTCCTCCGAGGCGTTGGTCTCGGCCAGCCGGCTGCGCAGCCGGGTCTCGACGATGATCTTGATCGCCATGACGATGCAGATGAAGGCGGTGATGGGAACGAGCAGGCCGAATTCCATGGTGAATCTCCGGGTGGGTCGGGCCGGATCTGGCCCGTTCGAGGCGATGGATACGGCGGGGGCGGCGCCGGTTGCAGCGAATGTGCTTGCAACCGCCCGCCCCGCGGGCGTATCCATCGCGGCATGGACGAGGGGCGGACCGAGGATCGCGAGCTGGTGGCGGCCGTGCTGGCGCAGGCGCCGGGCGCCTTCGAGCGCCTGGTCGCGCGCCACCAGAAGCTGGTCTGGCACCTGGTCTACCGGATGGTGCAGCACCCCGAGGACGCTCGCGATCTGAGCCAGGAAGTCTTCCTGCGGGTCTACCAGCGGCTCGCGCAGTACCGCCACGAGAGCGCGCTGGCGACCTGGATCGGCCGGGTCGCGTTCTCGGTCGCGACCCGCCACCTGCAGCGCAAGAAACTGCCGCTGGTGGAGGCGAACGACGACGAGGACGCCGGCTTTGCCTGGGAGCAGGTGGGCGATGGCTTCGACCTGGAAGGCGCCTGCGCCGACCACGAACTGATGGGCCTGCTGGGCCAGGCGATCGAGCGCCTGCCGGCGATCCAGCGCACGCTGGTCACCCTGTACCACCTCGAGGAGATGCCGGTCGGCGAGATCGCCAGCGTCACCGGCCTGCCGGAAGGCACCGTCAATAACTCCCTGTTCCGCGCCCGGGCGAAGCTGCGCCTGGTGCTGGAACCGAAGCGGGGTGTGGCCGCATGAACACGCCGGAACCGGAGATGGATCGCGAGGCCCGCCGCCAGGCGGCGGCGATGGAGGCCGAACGCCTGGGCCTGCCCGCGGGCGATCCCGCGCTCGATCGCGAGCGACTGCTGCTGCGCGCCCTGCGGCGCGCGCCGACGGAGCAGCTGCCCGCCGACTTCGCGCGGCAGGTGGCGCTGCGCGCGCAGCGATTCGAATCCCGCGCCGGCGCCGAGGACTGGCTGATGACCCTGCTGCTCGGCGGCCTGGGCATCGGCGCGCTGGTCTACCTGATGCCCTTCCTGGTGGCGGTGCTGCGGCCGCTGCGCCTGCAGGTCGAATTGCCCGCGCTGCCCTGGCCGATGCTGGCGGCCACCGCGGTGGCGATCGCCGTGGCCTGGGTGCTGGACCAGGGCGCAACGCGTTTCGAGCAGCGCCGGCACTGAGGCAAACAAGCCTCGCGGGCGCGCCGCGCCGGAGGCGCGCTCAGTGCAACAGGATCAGCGTCCCGAAGCCCAGGAAACTCAGGAAGCCCACCACGTCGGTGAAGGTCGTCAGCACCACGCCGCCAGCCAGCGCCGGGTCGATGTTCATCCGCCGCAGGGTCAGCGGCACCAGCACGCCGGCGAGCGCGGCGTTGACCAGGTTGACCAGCATCGCCAGGCCGATCACCAGGCCCAGCGGCGCGTCCTGGAACCAGAGCGCCGACACCGCACCGACGACCACGGCCCAGATGGCACCGTTCACCACGCCGACCATCACTTCCTTGGCGAGCAGCGCGCGCAGGTTGCCCACGCCGACCTGGCCCAGGGCCAGGCCGCGCACCATCAGGGTCAGCACCTGCGTCCCCGCCACGCCGCCCATGCTGGCGACGATCGGCATCAGGATCGCCAGCGCGACCACCTTCTCCAGCGTGCCTTCGAAACGCCCGATCACCCAGGAGGCGAGGAAGGCGGTGAGCAGGTTGATGCCCAGCCAGAGCATGCGCCGCCGCGCCGCGCGCCGCACCGGGGAGAACAGGTCCTCGTCCTCGTCCAGGCCGGCCGCGCTCATCGCCTGGTGCTCGGCCTGCTCGCGGATGATGTCGACGACGTCGTCGATGGTGATGCGGCCGAGCAGGATGTTGTT
>CBININ010000168.1:0-5567 GCA_966250755.1 uncultured Gammaproteobacteria bacterium
GCGAGATCGACGAGGGTGGGGGTCGGCGCGGCGTCATTGCACCGCGACTGCGCGTGGCACACCGGCTCGCTGACCCCTGAAAGCGACGCGCGCAAGCGCGCGTCGCCCAAACCTCACCGAGCGCTTGGCTCTGCGTCGGCGTCCTCCGCGACCCTTCCACCGGCTTTCAGCCGAACACGCCACGCTCGTCCCGCGAGGGCGTAGGGAGGGGGGTTCTCATGGCCAGGGATGGCCGCAAGGGCCCGACTCGGTGCACAGGGATGTGGCTTCCGAGCTCGGGACGAGGGAGAACCCCCCTGCCGGAGACATCGCCGCCTCAGCCTGTGGCGAGTAGGATGAAAAGCAAACGGAGGACTGCCATGACGCCGACACAGAGCGAAGCCGAGGACGCCATTCGGGTGTTGTTGCGGTGGGCGGGCGAAGACCCGACGCGCGAAGGCCTCATCGACACCCCCGCCCGCGTCGCCAAGGCCTACCGCGACTGGTTCAGCGGCTACGCGCTCGACCCGGCCGAATACCTGCGCCGCACCTTCGAGGAGGTCGAGGGCTACGACGAGCTGATCGTGCTGCGCGGCATCGAGTTCGAGAGCCATTGCGAGCACCACATGGCGCCGATCATCGGCAAGGCCCACGTCGGCTACCTGCCCAGCGGTCGGGTGGTCGGGATCAGCAAGCTGGCGCGGGTGGTGGAGGCCTATGCCCGCCGCTTCCAGGTGCAGGAGAAGCTGACCGCGCAGATTGCCGGTTCCATCGAGGACGTACTGCAGCCGCGCGGGGTGGCGGTGGTGGTGGAAGCGGCGCACGAGTGCATGACCACCCGCGGCATCCACAAGCGCGGCGTCAGCATGGTCACCAGCGCGATGCGCGGCGCATTCCGTGACGACGCTCGCACTCGTGGCGAATTCCTGCAGTTCATCGGCATGGGTGCGGCGGCTCGCTGAACGCCGTGCCGGCCCGGAGGCCGGCGAACCCACACATCAAGAGGTTCTCGCCTGTCGCCGATTTGCGCATAATCGGGCCATGAAGGATCCCAAGAACCTGCTCGCCGACTTCCGCGCCCGCGTCGTGATCGCCCCGGCCCTGGCCGCGCGCGAGGACTGGCTGCGCCGCATCGACGAGATCGCCAAGGCATTGGAGGCCCAGGACGCGCGGATGACCCGCCTGCGCCAGGACGTGGAAGACGCCGAGCACACCCGCGACGCCGCCAACCTGGCCCGCATGCGCGTGTTCGGCCAGCTCAACACCCTGCACAAGACCCTGGCCGCGGCCACGCCCGACTTCGAGGGCGACACCGACGGCGAGGTCCAGCACGTGGCGCTGCGCCGCATCGAGTGGCTGGCCAGCCGCGGCGGGACCGATCCCAACGCCGCGCTCGCCGCCAAGGAAGCCGAGATGCAGGCGCCGATGCCGGGCCAGGCCGTGCTCGAGGCGGTGATCGCCGGCGAGCGCCGTTTCACCAAGGCGCAGCTGGAGTTCAGCGTGTCCGAGGCGATCGTGCTGACCGGCTGGGAAATGACCCCGATCGAGATCATGGAGAAGGGCGAGCCCTGGCTGGCCGCGCTGATCCTGAAGAACCACAACGCCAACCACGGCTGACCGGAAACGGCGCCGCCGATGCGCGGCGCGATCCACCGCCGCGCGCACTGCCCGCCGTGCACCGCGCTCAGCCGCGCAGGAAACCGTCCATCAATCGCGGCTTGTCCGCCTTGCGCAGCGTGTCGCGCGCCATCTTCGTCAAGGTCGCGATCGCCGCCGGCGTCGCCACGTCGATGCCCAGGCCGGCCTCGCGCGGCCATTCGCCGTCCAGGTGCAGGTAACGCCCGCCCAGGCGGTCCTCCACCATCGCCTGCGCGTGCTGCTGCTGCACCGAGATCAAGGTCAGCACCAGCCGGCCTTCGTTGAGCCAGTCCACCGCGCCGTCGCGCTCGCTCACCCGCGCCGACGGCGCGTAGCGCGCGGTGCCGGTGCCCACCGAGAGCATGCGCATGCGCCACGCCGGCACTTCCATGAAATGTTCGGCCTCGTGCAGCGCGACCTGGTCGGGCGCCACCGCGAACATGCCGCCGTCGGCGTACAGGTAGCGGCCGATGCGCACGGCGGGGAAATAGGCCGGGGCCGCGCAAGTGGCCATGGCCACGCTGACCGCGTGGCGCTTCTCGTCGCCGCGCGAGGCCGGGGCATGCGGCGTCTTGAAGACCTTGGTCTGGCTCAGGGAGATGTTGGTCGCCGGGATCACCACCGGGTGCAGCGCATCGCCCAGGGTCGCGCGGCCGAGTTGCTCCACCAGCACGTGCCGCAAGGCTTCGCCGTCGTACTTGGGACCGAGCACCTGGCGCGAAAGATCGCGCAGCTTGCCGACCGTGCTGGTGGCCAGGCCGCGTCCGGAGAAGATCGCCCGGCCGTGCTGGACGAAGAGGTCGCGCAACAGCGCCATCGGCATCTCGTAGGCCAGGGCGATGGCCAGCAGGCCGCCCACCGACGTACCCGCGATCAGGTCGAAGCGCCGCCCCAGCGGCTCGCCGGCCAGTTCCTCCAGTTCGGCGAGCACGCAGGCGGTGTACAGGCCCAGGTAGCCGCCGCCGGCCAGCGAGAGGATGCGGAAAGGGCGGTCGGTCGGCGCGGCCATGGGTGCGCAGTGTGCCACGGCCGCCGACGTGCTCGCCGCGCGTTGATCCTGATCAAGGCGGGCCGCGCGCGCCGGCCTACAGTGGTCGCCACGGACCTGCCGGGAGCTGCCGCCATGATCAAGGACCTGTTCGTTCCCCTGCTGCGCTGCGACGGCGACGAAGCCGCGCTGGACGCCGCCGCGGCGCTCGCGCGGACCTTCGGGGCCCGCGTCGATGCCCTGGCCACGCTCGAGCATCCGTTCCCGCTGGTCACCGAATTCGGCTACGTGCCGGTGGAGTCGGGGCAGCGCGAGCTGGAAGCGTCGCGCGCCGCCGCCGAAGCCCAGTGCGCCGCGGCGCGCGCGCGCCTGGCCCGGGCCGAGGTGCCGGCCGACGTCCGCCTCGCCGACGCCCTGTTGCTGTGGAGCGAGGAGACCGCGGCCCTGCACGCGCGCCACGCCGACCTGTCGGTGCTCGGCCGGCCGGGTCCGGACGAGGTGTCGCCGCGCTTCGCGCTCACGTTCAAGAGCCTGCTGATGCAGTCGGGCCGGCCGGTGCTGGTGGTGCCACCCGGCGGCCGCATGGCCGCGCCCGTGCGGCGCGCGGTGATCGCCTGGAAACCGACCGCCGAGGCCGCGCGCGCGGTGCACGCGGCCCTGCCGCTGCTGGGCGCCAGCGCCGAGGTGGACGTGCTGATGATCGACCCCGAGCCGGGCGAGTCCCGCCACGGCGAGCAGCCCGGCGCCGACCTGGCCGCGCACCTGGCGCGGCACGGCTTGCGCGTGCGCGTCCTGGCCCAGCCGCGCGAAGGCCGCAGCGAGGGCGCCGCGATCCTTCGCCACGTCGCCGAATCCGGCGCCGAGTTGCTGGTGATGGGCGGCTATGGCCACGCGCGCTGGCGCGAGGTCCTGCTCGGTGGCGCCACCCGCGCGGTACTCGAAGGTTTGCGCACGCCGGTGCTGTTCTCGCACTGACCCCGCCGCGGCAGGCCGGCCGACTTGCAACCGGGCGGACGCGCCGGCACCTTAGGCCGGTCGCGGCGCCTGGCGCCGCCGTCACAGGCGCGGAGCATGGCCCTCGAAGTGTTGCGCATCGCCGCTTTCAGCGACGGTGAGGCCGGCGGCAATCCCGCCGGCGTGGTGATCGGCGCCCACCCGGCGGAGGAGGAGATGCGGCGCATCGCCGCCGAGGTGGGGTACTCGGAGACGGCGTTCGCGCAGCCCACCGACGAAGGCTGGCGCGTGCGCTACTTCGCGCCGGAATCGGAAGTGCCGTTCTGCGGCCACGCCACCATCGCGCTCGGCGCGGCACTGGCGCGGGCGAACGGCGACGGCCGCTTTCCGCTGCAGCTCAATGACGCCGCCATCGTGGTCGAGGGCCGCCGCAGCGGCCCGGGCTACGCCGCCGCGCTGCAGTCGCCGCCGACCCATAGCAGCCCGGCGCCCGGGCCGCTGGTCGAGGCGGTGATGGAGGTCTTCGACTTCGGCAAGGTGGACCTGCACCGGCGCATCCCGCCGGCCCGCGCGCACGCCGGCGCCGATCACCTGGTGATCGGGCTGGCCTCGCGCGAGGCGCTGGCGGCGATGCACTACGGCCTGGCCGCCGGCCGCCTGCTGATGAAGGCCGCCGGGCTGGTGACGATCGTGCTCGCCTGGCCCGAGTCCGACCAGGTCTTCCATACCCGCAATCCCTTCGCCAGCGGCGGCGTGTACGAAGATCCCGCCACCGGCGCCGGCACCGCCGCGCTCGCCGGCTACCTGCGCGACCTGGGCTGGCCGCACGGCGGCGCGATCGAGGTGGTCCAGGGCGAGGACATGGGCCAGCGCTCGCGGTTGTGGGCCGAGATCGGGCCGGAGAAGGGCAGTTCCATCCGCGTCTCGGGCATGGCGCGCTTCCTCGACTGAGCCGCGTCGTATAGTCCGCGGGCGGCCGCGCGGGCCGCGCGAGGAGGCGAAGCATGGCGAGGATGCAGGACTGGTTGCGCGGCGCGGTGCTGGGCGCAACGCTGGTGCTCGGCGCGGCGCAGGCCGCGATCAACCCGGCGGGCTTCCAGCGCGTCGCTTCCGATCGCCTGAAGCTGCACGAGACCGCGCGCATCGTCGTCGAGTCGCAGCACGAGGGGCATCGCTGGCGCCGCGTCACCCTGGTCGGCACGATCGTGGCGATCCACGGCCTGCCCGAGGGCCACGCGGACGCGGCCCGGATCGGCCGGCCGGTCATCATCGACTACACGGTCGACCTCGACGCGCGCGAGCAGGCGGCGGCCGACTGGGCGCACGAGAACGGCAGCATGCCCGGGCCGCAGTTCCTCGCCGAACCCGACCCGCCGACGCCCGATGCCGAGGGCAACTACTGGGCCCACCTCGCGCCGCAGGGCGGCCGGCTGGGCAACGTCAACCGCCATGCCGGCGCGGTGGCGGTGTTCGATGCCGGCTACGCGGCCAGCGGCGAGGTCTACGTGCCGGTCGCCGCCCAGTACAGCTTCGATCCCCCGCTGGACTGACAGCGCCCCCGCCGGGGGCGTAGAGTGGGTCCGCGCCCCGGGGAAGGCGGCGCGTCACGCATCGCGCCCCGGCGGTCCCGCCCCGGCGAACGCTTGTCCTGGGGAGGGCGGGCCGTGGTCTTCAATTCGCTGACCTTCGTGGTCTTCTTCGCGCTCGTGCTCGCGCTGCATTCGCTGCCGCTGGCCTGGCGCACGAAGAAGATCAACCTGCTCGTCGCCAGCTACGTCTTCTACGCGGCCTGGAACCCGCCCTTCATCGTGCTGCTGTGGATCTCCACGGTGGTGGACTGGTACGCGGCGCAGGCGCTGGTGCGCGCCCAGGGCGCGCACGCGCGGCGGGCCTGGATGCTGCTGTCGGTGGTGGTCAACCTCGGCATGCTGAGCTACTTCAAGTACGGCGGCTTCCTGCTGGAGAACTTCACCGCGCTGATGCACGGGCTGGGAATCGCCTACGCGGC
>CBININ010000169.1:0-5480 GCA_966250755.1 uncultured Gammaproteobacteria bacterium
ATCGTGATGCAGGCCAGGGCGATCGAGGCGGCCGGCGCGACCATCATCAACACCGGCATCGGCTGGCACGAGGCCCGGGTGCCGACGATCGCGACCTCGGTGCCGCGCGCGGCCTTCGCGGGCGTGACCGCCAAGCTGCGTCCCCACGTGCGCGTCCCGCTGGTGGCCACCAACCGCATCAACATGCCCGAGGTCGCCGAGCAGGTGCTCGCGTCGGGGCAGGCCGACATGGTTTCGATGGCGCGCCCCCTGCTGGCGGACCCGCAGTGGCCGGCCAAGGCGCGCAGCGGCCGCCGAGACGAGATCAACACCTGCATCGCCTGCAACCAGGCCTGCCTGGACCACGCCTTCCAGAACAAGATCGCGAGTTGCCTGGTGAATCCGCGCGCCTGCCACGAAACCGAACTCGTGCTTCGCCCGGCAGCGGCGCCACGGCGCATCGCGGTGGTGGGCGCCGGGCCCGCCGGCCTGGCCTGCGCGACCGCCGCCGCCGAGCGCGGGCACCGGGTGACGCTGTTCGACGCTGCGCCGGTGATCGGCGGCCAGTTCAACCTCGCGCGGCTCATTCCCGGCAAGGAAGAGTTCGCCGAGACACTGCGCTACTTCCGCACGCGGCTCGCGCAGCTGGGCGTGGAGCAGCGGCTCGGCGTGCGCGTGGGCGCGGAGCAACTCCGAACCGGCGGGTTCGACGAGATCGTGCTGGCGACCGGCATCGTGCCCCGTCGCATCGACCTACCCGGCGCCGACCATCCCAAGGTATGCAGTTATGTGGACGTGCTGGCCGGCCGCGTGCGGGTGGGCGCGCGGGCCGCGCTCATCGGCGCAGGCGGCATCGGCTTCGACGTTGCTGAATTCCTGGTCCAGCCCGCGCCATCCCCCACGCTCGATACCGGCCGATGGATGGCCGAATGGGGCGTGCGGCCGGATTTCGAAGGGCCGGGGGCGCTGGCCCCGCCCCACCCCGAACCCAGCCCGCGCGAGCTTTGGCTGCTCCAGCGCAGCCCGGGCAAGCCCGGCGGGAAACTCGGCAAGACGACCGGCTGGATCCACCGCGCCTCGCTGAAGGCGCACGGCGTTCATATGTGGGGCGGCGTGGAATACCTGGGCGTGGACGATGCCGGCCTGCACCTCCGGTACGAAGGGCGCGAGCAGGCGCTGGCCGTGGACCATGTCGTCGTCTGTGCGGGCCAGGAGCCATTGCGCGAACTCGAGGCCGCACTGGACGGCGCGGGCGCCCGCGTGCACCGGATCGGCGGCGCCGACGTGGCGGCCGAACTGGACGCCAAGCGCGCAATCGACCAGGGCACCCGCCTGGCTGCCGGGTTCTGAGCGCGTTCCTGCCCGCCTGGCGGCTGCGACCGCCTCTTCTTCACGAATATGAACGGTCTCCCGCGGCCCAGCGACTCCTGCGGGCTCGGGCACTTAGGCCAGGTTTTGGAGTTCCTGCTCAACAGAATCAGCGACTTGCAGCCGCAGGTTCACTCCGGGTTGGGTTCCAGCCCGTAGGATGCGCGCCCGACCCGGCCTGAACCGGCCGAGCGAGGTGCGTGAATGAAACTGTCCTTCCTGCTCTGGCTCGCCAGTGTGCTGCCGCAACCGGCGGCCGATCCCCTGTGCCTGGCGGCGACCGTGTACCTGGAGGCGCGCGACCAGTCCGTGACCGGCCAACGCGCGGTCGCCGAGGTTGCCCTGCGCCGGCAGGCCGACGGTCGCTGGGGCGATTCGGTATGCGAGGTCGTGACCGCGCCCAAGCAGTTCGCGCCGAGCCTGGTCAACCCGAACCTGCGGCTCGGCTCGGTCGAGGCCTGGCAGCAGGCGGTGGACGTCGCTTTCCGCTCGCAGCGCGAATGGCAGCAACCGGCGGCGCAACGGCGGGAACTCGTGCCCGGCGCCAGCCATTTCGCCGCGCTGCACGCGTCCCCCACCTGGGCCAGCTACCCGATGGTCGCGCGCATCGGCGACCACCGCTTCTACCGCGTCGACCGGCTTACCGACTGACCCGCCAGAAGCGGTCCATCTCCAGGAAGGTGAAGGACGCCGACCAGGTGATCAGCACGAAGCCCGCCAGCGCCTCGGTGCCGCAGAGGAAGCGGATCGGGCCCACCGGCGCCAGGTCGCCGAAGCCGACGGTCGTGAACGTCACCGCCGACATGTAGATCGCGTCGAGCAGCCCCAGGGCGTGCACGCCGGCCACCGAGCCGGTTTCCGGCCAGTGCAGCAGGCCCCAGGTGGCCAGGCCGAAGATCCAGATCTCGACGACGTGCAGCGCAAGCACCCCGAAGATGCCGTGCAGCACGCGACGCCTGCGCTCGCTCTCGTGGCGCCGGCCAAGTCCCGCGGACAACCTCACCAGGCCCTCGTAATGCACGAGCACGCAGGCCGCCACTGCCGCGATGGTGGCCAGCACCACCAGGAGGTTGGCGTCCCAGTGCGCGTACACGGTCAGCGCCGGTCGAGCGGCACGTACTCGCGGTCGTCCGGCCCGGTGTAGTTCGCGCTCGGGCGGATGATCTTGCCGTCCTGGCGCTGCTCGATGACGTGCGCCGACCAGCCGCTGGTGCGCGCGATCACGAACAGCGGCGTGAACATCGGGGTCGGGATGCCCATCATGTGGTACGCGGACGCGCTGTACCAATCCAGGTTCGGGAACATCTTCTTGAGGTCCCACATCAGCGTCTCGATGCGCTCGCTGACGTCGAACAACGTCTTGTTCCCGCCGTCGGCGCAGAGTTCGCGCGAGATCTCCTTGATGATCGGGTTGCGGGGGTCGCCGATGGTGTACACCGGGTGGCCGAAGCCGATCACGATCTCCTTGCGCTCGACCCGGGCGCGGATGTCGGACTCGGCCGCATCCGCGCTGTCGTAGCGGGCGATGATGTCCATCGCGACTTCGTTGGCGCCGCCGTGCGTGGGACCGCGCAGCGCGCCGATCGCGCCCGTGATGCAGCTGAAGAGGTCCGAACCGGTGCCGGCGATGACACGCGCGGTGAAGGTGCTGGCGTTGAACTCGTGCTCGGCGTACAGCACCAGCGAGCGGTCCAGGGCGCGCGCGTGCAGCGCGCTCGGCGCCTCGCCGTGCAGCAGGTGCAGGAAATGCGCGGCGATCGAGTCGTCGTCGGTCTCGCACTCGATGCGGCGGCCGTTGCGGGTGAAATGCCACCAGTACAACAGCATCGAGCCGAAGCTGGCCATCAGGCGGTCGGCGATGTCGCGGGCCTCCGGCTCCGGGTGGCCTTCGCGTTCCGGCAGCACGGTCCCCAGCACGGAGCAGCCGGTGCGCAGCACGTCCATCGGATGGGCGTTCGCGGGCACCAGCTCCAGCGCGTCGGTCACGATCGCCGGCAGGCCGCGCAGGCGTCGCAGCTTCTGCTTGTACGCGCGCAGCTGCGAGGCGTTCGGCAACCTGCCGTGCACCAGCAGGTGCGCGACCTCCTCGAACGAGGACTTCGTGGCCAGGTCCTTGATATCGTAGCCGCGGTAATGCAGGTCGTTGCCGCTGCGGCCGACCGTGCACAGCGCGGTGTTGCCGGCGGGCGTGCCGCTGAGGGCGACGGACTTCTTCACTTTCGGGGCGGCGGCGTTGGTCTCGGTCACGGTCATGCGTCCTTCTTGTCCTGGGCGAACAGGGCGTCGAGCTTGTCCTCGTAGGCGTGATAGCCCAGGAAGTCGTAGAGCTCGGCACGCGTCTGCAGCGTGTCGATGAGGTTCTTCTGCGTGCCTTCGCGGCGCACGGTCTCGTAGAAATGCAGCGCGGCCTTGTTCATCGCGCGGTAGGCGCCGCAGCAATACAGGGCGATGTCCACGCCGGCGCCGCGCAGCTCGTCGGTGGTGAAGAAGGGCGTGGAGCCGAACTCCGTGAGGTTGGCCAGGATCGGCACCTTCACCGCGGCCTTGACCTTGCGGTAATCGTCGAGCGAGCGCATCGCCTCGGGGAACACCATGTCCGCGCCCGCCTCGACGTAGGCGACGGCGCGTACGATCGCCGCATCCAGGCCTTCGACCGCCGCGGCATCGGTGCGCGCCATCACGACGAACGAGGGATCGGTGCGTGCATCCACCGCCGCCTTGATGCGATCCACCATTTCCCCGGTGGACACCACTTCCTTGCCCGGCCGGTGGCCGCAACGCTTCTGGCCGACCTGGTCCTCCATGTGCACGGCGGCGACGCCGACGTTCTGGAAGGCCTTGATGGTGCGGCCGATGTTGAAGGCCCCGCCCCAGCCGGTGTCGATGTCCACCAGCAGCGGCATGCCGGTCGCATCCACGATGCGGCGGGCGTCGGTGAGCACGTCTTCCATGGTGCTGATGCCGAGGTCCGGCACGCCCAGCGAGTTGGCGGCGACGCCGCCACCGGAGAGGTACAGCGCCTGGTAGCCAGTGCGCTTGGCCATCAGCCCGGCGTAGGCGGTGATCGCGCCCATCACCTGCAGCGGCGACTCGGCGGACAGGGCGGCGCGGAAGCGGGCGCCGGCGGAATGGGATTGCGTCATGGTCTTCCTCGTGCGAAGCGGGCCCGGAGCCGACTTCCATGTGCGAAGGCGGCCCGGAGGCCGCCTTCGAGATGCATCAGAGCAGGCTGGCGACGCCGGCGCGCTCTTCCTCCAGCTCGGCCAGGGTCTTGCCCATCATCGTGCGGCTGTAGTCGTCGATCTCCAGGCCCTGCACGATCTGGTAGTCACCGTTCTCGCAGACCACCGGGAAGCCGTACATCACGCCTTCCGGGATGCCGTAGCTGCCGTCGGACGGCACGCCCATCGTGGTCCACTCCCCGCCCGTGCCCAGCACCCAGTCATGGATGTGGTCGATGGCCGCGTTGGCCGCCGAGGCCGCCGACGACAAGCCGCGCGCCTCGATGATCGCCGCGCCGCGCTTGCCGACGGTCGGGATGAAGGTGTTGCGGTTCCAGTCCTCGTCGCCGACCAGTCGGCTCACCGACTCGCCGCCGACGGTGGCGAAGCGGTAGTCCGGGTACATGGTCGGGCTGTGGTTGCCCCACACCACCAGCTTGCGGATCTCGCCGACCGCCCTGCCCGTGCGATTGGCCAGCTGGCTCAGCGCGCGGTTGTGGTCCAGGCGCAGCATCGCGGTGAAGTTGCGCGGGTTGAGGTCCGGCGCCGACTTCATCGCGATGTAGGCGTTGGTGTTGGCCGGATTGCCGACCACCAGCACCTTCACGTCGCGCTTGGCGACCGCGTTCAGGGCGGCGCCCTGCGCGGTGAAGATCTTGGCGTTCTCCAGCAGCAGGTCCTTGCGCTCCATGCCCGGGCCGCGCGGACGCGCGCCGACCAGCATCGCGATGTCGGCGTCCTTGAAGGCGACGTTCGGGTCGTCGGTCCCGACCATGCCCGCCAGCAGCGGGAAGGCGCAGTCCTCGAGCTCCATCATCACGCCCTTGAGCGCCGCCTGGGCCTTCTCCATCGGCAATTCGAGCATCTGCAGGATGACCGGCTGGTCCTTGCCGAGCATCTCGCCCGAGGCGA
>CBININ010000170.1:0-5449 GCA_966250755.1 uncultured Gammaproteobacteria bacterium
ATCAACGCCTACTACAACGCGCAGTTCAACGAGATCGTGTTCCCGGCGGCGATCCTGCAGGCGCCCTTCTTCGACGTGAACGCCGACGCGGCCGTGAACTACGGCGGCATCGGCGCGGTGATCGGCCATGAGATGGGCCACGGCTTCGACGACCAGGGCAGCAAGTCCGATTCGCTGGGCGTGCAGCGCAACTGGTGGACCGACGCCGACCGCGCCAACTTCCAGAAGAAGGTGGACATGCTGGGCAAGCAGTTCGACGCCTTCTGCCCGCTGCCCAACACCTGCGTCAACGGCAAGCTGACGATGGGCGAGAACATCGGCGACCTCGGCGGACTCTCGATGGCCTACACCGCGTACAAGCTCTCGCTCAAGGGCAAGCCGGCGCCGGTGATCGACGGGCTGACCGGCGACCAGCGCTTCTTCCTGGCCTGGGCGCAGGTGTGGAAGTCCAAGTACCGCGACGAGGCGCTGGTGAACCTGATCAAGACCAACCCGCACTCGCCGGCGATGTACCGGATCAACGGCCCGCTGCGCAACCTCGACGCCTGGTACACGGCCTACGGCGTGAAGGAAGGCGACAAGCTGTACCTGCCGCCGGCGGAGCGCGTGTCGATCTGGTGATCGGCACGGTCACCGCAGCGGTATGACGGAACGGCCACCGCAAGGTGGCCGTTTTCGTTGGGCGCGTTTCAATGGGTGCGGCGGTCGCCGCGGTCGCCCTGGCCCGGCTTGGCCTCGGTCTTCGCCTTCTGGCGAACGTCCTGGGCCAGCGACTTGCCGAGGTCGTCGCTTTCGCTGAAGCGACCCTTGTCGTCGCGCCGCACCAGCCGCTTGTCGCCCTTGTTGGGTTCCACCAGTTCGCGTTTGCCAGCCATCTCGACGCTCCGTGTGGGGGATGGCGCGAGCCTGCAACGGCCGCGGTGAACTGCCACTGAAACGCACCGCGCCGGCGGCGCGGTGCGTTCCGTTTTCCTTGCGTCGTCAGTGCGGTCGCGCGCCGCCGAGGTCGATCTCGCGGACCTTGTCCTGGTAATCACGCTTGGGGTCGATGCCGAGCAGCATCTTGACGCCGGCCAGCAGGCTGGACGCGTCCAGCCAGACTTCGGCGTCCTCGGCGTCGAGCCGCAGCAGGCAGAGCTTGGGATCGTCCTTGCCGCTGTACCAGGCGGCGACGAAGGGGTTCCACAGCTTCTCCACCATCGCCGGGTCGGTGTCCTCGCGCAGGTTGCCGGAGATCGACGCGAACAGGTCGTGGCCCTTGGACGCGAAGGCGGCGATGGCGCGGCCGCTGCGCTCCCCCAGCTGCTGCACCAGCGCGTTGTCGGTGGCGGTGAAGAACCACAGCGTCGGGCCGGCGTCGCCGTCGAGCTGCGCGGTCATTGGCCGCGAATGACCGTCCTCGGCGCCGTCCAGGCCCAACATGACGGTGCGGTCGGACTGGATCGCCTTCCACAGCTTTTCCTCGAATTCCTGGTTGCGTTCCATGCGCGGCTCCTGCGGGTGAGTGCACCAGTAGACCCATCGCGCGCTGCGGTCGGCGTGAAAATCCGTGCGTGTGGCCAACGGCTGCTTCGGCGACGTTCACCCACCGCGCCGCCAGGCGACAGATGCAATTCAGCGGCGCGGGACGAGACTTGGCTTCCCGACCGGAGAGATCGCATGCACTCGACCTCGATCGCAGCCCTGATGCTGGCGGCCCTGGCCTGCGCCGGGGCGGTCGCGGCGCAGCAGACGCCCCCCACCCGCCAGTCGCAGGTCGAACCCACGCAATCGCCCGCCGCGCCCCCGGGCGCGCGGCCTGGCACGCCACCGCCGGCCAGCCTGCAGTTCAAGGCGATGGACCGCAACAACGACGGGGTGGTGTCGAGCGGCGAGTTCGACGACGTGGCCAGGAGCATGTTCGATGCGATGGACGTCGACGGCAACGACAGCGTCACCCTCGACGAAATGGAGAAGGCGCGGCAGAAGCTGCGCGGCGTGCCGGTGTCGGCCGATGGCGCCGCGCGCAAGATCCGCACCATCGACACCAACGCCGACGGCGTGATGTCGCGCTCCGAGCACCGCGACGCCGCCACTCGCCTGTTCCGCGACACCGACGCCGACAGCGACGGCAACCTGACCACGCAGGAGTTCGAGGCGCGCTACGCGGAAGTGGTCGCCAGCCTGGCGGCCTAGGCGCGTCCGGCGTGGGTCGGCCGGGCGCCGACAACCCCGGTGGGCGCCGACGTTCGTTAGCCTTGGCGAACCCACCCCGGAGTCTGCCCATGCTGCGTCCGACCGCCCTGGCCTGTGCCCTGCTGCTCGCCCTGCCCGCCCTGGCCTGCGGGCCCGCGCCCCGCCCGGCGACCGCCTCCGCCACGAGCCGTTGCGGGATGGACGCGCTGTTCGGCGACTGGATCGGCGCGGACGACAGCCGCATCCGCTTCATCGATTCGCGCGATCGCGGCTTCAGCCTGCTGGCCCTGCGGCGGGAGGGCGAGGGCGGGGAGGACACGGTGGTCTACTCGCGGGTCAAGGGGATGCGCGACTGTACGTTCGCCGCGCGGCGCCACGTCGGGCTCGACGAAGGCCGGCACGCCGCAGCCCCGCACGCCGTGATCCTGACGCTGGATCCGGTCGCCGGCACGCTGGCCGACGACTACGGCAGCCCCGCGACCCTGCGCTGGCGCCGCGCTACGCCGAGGCCGGCGCCGCCCGCCGCGCATTGAGCGGCGGCCGCGCCGCGCCGCCGTCGAGCAGGGCGTCGGCTTGCGCGAGTACCAGCGGGGCGTGCAAGAGGTAGCCCTGCAGGCCCTCGCAGCCCAGGGCCACCAGCAGGTCGCGCTGGGCCGGCGTCTCCACGCCCTCGGCGATCACCGACAGCCCGAGGTTGTGAGCCAGGGCGATGATGGTGCGGATGATCGGCGCGTCCTCGTGGCCGTCGGCCGGCGCGATGCCGATCTCGCGGACGAAGCTCTGGTCGATCTTCAGCGTGGTGATCGGCAGCCGGTGCAGATAGCTCAACGACGAGTAGCCGGTGCCGAAGTCGTCGATGGCGATGCCCACGCCCAGCCGGCGGAGTTCGAACAGGTTTGCGCTGGTGGTCTTGCCGCTCTGCAGCAGCAGGCTCTCGGTGATCTCCAGCTCCAGCGCCTCCGGCGCCAGCCCGGTGTCGGCGAGCGCGCGGCGCACCGTGGCGACCCAGTCGGGGCGCTTGAACTGCGCGGCCGAGACGTTCACCGACATGCGCAGGCCGGCGTGGCCGCGGCGACGCCATTCGGCGGCCTGCGCGCAGGCCTGCAGCAGCGCCCATTCGCCCATCGGCACGATCAGGCCGCTGTCCTCGGCCAGCGGGATGAAGCGCGCCGGCGGGATCGCGCCCAAGGTTGGGTGCTGCCAGCGCATCAGCGCCTCGAAGCCGATCACCGCGCCCGCGGCGTCGCACTGCGGCTGGTAGGCCAGCGACAGCTCGCCGGCCTGCAGCGCGTGCCGCAGGTGGCCTTCCAGTTCCATGCGTTCGCGCGCCAGCAGGTTCATGTCGGCGTCGAACCATTGCACGTTGTCGCGGCCGAGTTCCTTGGCGCGGTACATGGCGACGTCGGCGTTGACCATCAGCGATTCCGCGCTCTCGGCGTCGTCCGGGAACAGGCTGATGCCGAGCGAGACGGTGACGAACAGCTCGCGTTCGCCGACGACCAGCGGCTCGTGCATGGCTTCGATGACCTTGCGCGCGACCCGCATCGCGTCCGCCGGTTCGGCGAGGTCGGTGAGCAGCAGGGTGAACTCGTCGCCGCCCAGCCGCGCCACCGTGTCGCTGGCACGCACGCAAGCCTGCAGCCGCGCCGCGGCCTGGCGCAGCAGGGCGTCGCCGGTGCTGTGGCCGAGGGTGTCGTTGATGTGCTTGAAGCGGTCGACGTCCAGGTAGACCACCGCCAGCGGCCGCTGCTGGCGGCCCGCCTGCGCCAGCGCCTGGTGGAGCCGGTCCTGGAACAGCTGGCGGTTGGGCAGGCCGGTGAGCGCGTCGTGGTGCGCCTGCCAGGCCAGTTGTTCGGCGAGTTGGCGGTGCTCGATGGCGGCGGCGACCTGCCCGGAGACGAATTCCAGCAGCACGCGGTCCTGGTCGCGGTAGCGCACGGTGCCGTCGTAGCTCTGCACCACCAGCGCGCCGACGGTGCCGGCCGAGCCCTTCAGCGGCACGCCGAGCCAGTCCAGCGAGGGCGTGCCGACGATGGTGTCCTCGCGATGCATGCCCTCGTTGGGCGTTTCCGGCGTGAACAGCAGCGACTGGCCGAGCGCGATCACCCGCCCGGAGAGCGTGCCGTCGTCGAGCGTGCGCGAGGCCGGCGGCGCGTCGTATTCGTCCACGTGGTAGGGAAAGCTGAGCTGGCGCGTCGCGCGGTCGTAGAGCGCGACGAAGAAGTTCCTGGCCGGCAGCAGGCCGCCGATGATCTGGTGGATGCGCGCGAAGAGCTCGTGCAGGCTGCCCGGTGCCTGCGCGGCCTCGGAGATGCGATAGAGGGCCTCGCGGGTGCGCTCCTCGCGCTTGCGCCCGGTCACGTCCTGGACGATGTAGCAGAAGCGCGGCTGCCCGCTCGGCCCCGGGCCGATGTGCGAGAGGGTCACGTCCCACCAGTCGTCGCCGCCGGCGCCGGGGTGTTCGAAATTGACCGGGGCGCCGCTCTCGCAGGCGCGCCGGTACTGGTCCAGCCAGACGACCGCGCCCGGGCCGCGCAGGCCGAGCTCACCCAGTCGCTTGCCCTGCAGCTCGTCCGGCGCGCGTCCGAGGAAGGCCGCCGCGGCGGGATTGACCGAGACCAGCAGCATGTCGTCGTCGGGCGTCAGTTCGGTGATGCCCATCTGGAAGGGCACCCCATCGAACAAGGAGCGGATGGACGTATGCACCGACGCCAGCATGTCGTCGGTGGTGGTGGTGTCGTTCAAGCCGGGTCCCGTGCAATTCGCCCGACCCGACTATACGAAAGCGCTTCCAGCCCGGACATAGTGCAGTCGGCGTAAAACGCTGAACGCGGCGGCGGCGAGCGTGTCGCCGTCCACAGAACCGGTGATTGCCCCCGCACTCGGCTAAACTGCCGCCAGCCAACCTCCGGTGCCCCCATGTCCCGCGATCCCGTCCGCCTCGGTCCCCTGCCCACCCTGATCTTCAGCTCGCGCTGGCTGCAGCTGCCGCTCTACCTGGGCCTGATCGTCGCGCAGGGCGTGTACGTGGTGCTGTTCCTGAAGGAGCTCTGGCACCTGATCCTGGGCGCCACCACCTTCGGCGAGCAGGAGATCATGCTGATCGTGCTCGGCCTGATCGACGTGGTGATGATCTCCAACCTGCTGGTGATGGTGATCGTCGGCGGCTACGAGACCTTCGTCTCGCGCCTGCGCCTGGAAGGCCATCCGGACCAGCCGGAGTGGCTGAGCCACGTCAACGCCAGCGTGCTGAAGGTGAAGCTGGCGATGGCGA
>CBININ010000171.1:0-5429 GCA_966250755.1 uncultured Gammaproteobacteria bacterium
CCGTGCATCTGCAGGCGCGGCGTCACGCAGTAACCGGCGATCTCCTCCGCGCGGCCCGGCTCGTGCTGCACGAATTCATTGTCGGCGCCGAGCCGCTCGAAACCCACCGGGAAGCTGGGCGCATCCTGCTGGCGGCGGAAGGCGTGCTCGAGCTCGGCATGGCAACCGTAGATGCGCAGCTTCTGCCCGGGGATATAGGCCGGCGCGAAGAACGGGAACCCCATGATGTGGTCCCAGTGCAGGTGCGACATGAAGACGTGGAACTCGCCGGGCCGTCCCGCCAGCCGGCGCAGCGCGTCATGGCCGGCCAGGCGAGCGCCGGAGCCGAAGTCACACAGCACGAAGCGGTCGCCGCCGGTGTCGAATTCCACGCAGCTCGAATTGCCGCCATACGTGCCGCCGATGCGGAAGGGCAGCGCATCGACGAAGGCACGGGCCTTGTCCATGCTGTCGAGCCCGGCGTCGGCGCCGGCGACCAGCGCGGCGGCCAGCTTGTGGCGGAACTCGGCGATGCCCAGCGGCGCCGGCAGCGAACCGCGCGTGCCCCAAAAGCGCAGCACCAGCGCGCCGTCTTCCTGCGGCAAGGCGCGGGCGGCGGCGCGCGCGGGATCGACCGGATCGAACGCGGCGTCGAGCGCGTCCTGGACGGTGGCGTAGCAGGGGAACAGGGTGTCGAAACGGCTGATCTGCAGGATCTCCGCCACCACCGGCCGCAGCGCGGCCAGCGCCAGGGTGACGCCGCGGGTGCGCGCCTGCTTGGCGGCGATCATCAGCACGCGCAGGCCGGCGCTGGAGATGTATTCCACCCCGGCGCAATCCACGATCAGACGGTGCGCGCCTTCGGCGTCGATGCGCGCGAGCAGGCCCTCGCGGAAGGCGTCGGCATTGCTGAAGTCCAGCGAGCCCGACACCGACAGCAGGTCGGCCGTGCCCAGCCGCGACGACTTCATCCGCAGGTTCATCGGAGCGCCTCCGGCAGGCGCTGCAGCAGGATCGCCGCGCGCAGGGTCTGGGATTCGAGCGTGGACAGGTCCGCGGTCTCTTCCACGGTGTGGTTGCCCGGGCCCTTGAGGCCGAGGCCGTCGAGCGCCATGTCGACGCGGTCGGCGACGAAACTGATGTCGGCGGCGCCGGCCTTGCGCGGATGCACGCGTCCCACTGGACCCTGGCCGAGGTCGCGGCTGACCGCGTCGTAGAGCGCCAGCAGGCGCTCGTTGCCGGGCGAAGGCGCCATCGGCGGGTAGCCATCGTCGAAGCGCAGCGTCGCCTGCGTACCGGGCAGCGGCGCGGCGACGACTTCGCGCATGATCGCCTGCGCCTGCCGCAGCTGTTCCGACGAGGTTGCGCGCAGGTCGCCGTCCACCAGCACGCGGCGCGAGACCACGTTGTCCTTGCCGAAGGCGGTGCCACGCGACGCGTCGTGGTCGAGCGCGACGTCGGTGCCGCCGACGATCACGCCGGGGTTGAAGGTCAGGTCCTGCAGCCCCGAGAGCCGGGCGCGGAACGCCTCCAGGATGCGCGCGGCCTCGTAGATCGCGCCGGCGCCGACCTCAGGCTGGAACAGCTGCGAGGAATGCGCGGCGGTGCCGGTGACCTCGAGCTGCCAGCTGCCGGCGCCGCGCCGCGACACCGCCGCGTTCTCCGGCTTGCCGTCGGCGTTCTCGAAGCCCAGTGCCACGTCGGCCCAGTCGCCGGCCTCGATCAGGGCCTGCTTGGACAGCGCGCGCGGCTCGCCGCTGTCCTCCTCGTCGCCGGTCATCACCACGCGCAGGCTGAGCCGGTCGAGCTGTCCGTTTGTCTTGAGCGCGCGCAGGGCCTGGACGATGATCACGTCGCCGCCCTTCATGTCGTTGACGCCGGGGCCGTGGCCGGCGCGCGGGCCCTCGAGCTCGAGCCGCTGGAACGGACTGTCCTCGGCGAAGACGGTGTCGAGGTGGCCGATCAGCAGCACCTTCGGGCTGCCGGGTGCGCCGTCGCGGTGGGCGACCAGGTGGCCGGCGCGGTTGAAGGCCTTGCCGTCCACCCATTCGACCCGGAAGCCGAGCTCGCGGAATTCGCGCGCGAACATGTCGCCGACCTCTCGCACGCCGGCGAAGTTCATCGTCCCGCTGTTGATGTCCACCACTTGCTTGAGCAGTACGAGGGCACGCTCATGCTCGGCCCGCACCGATTGGACCAGGCTGCGTTCGCCCGCCGACAGCTCGCCGGCAAGGCTCGCCAAGGGCAGCAGCAGGGCAAGCAGGGCGACGGGCAGGCGCGGCATCGGGACCTCGGGGGGGTGCGTCGGGCCAGTGTACCGCCGCTTGCACGCCGGAGCCGGGCCGCCGACTCCCGGGACGTCACGACGTCGAAGCCAAGGGTGTTGCCGCCCAGCCGCCCGCCGGCGCGCCCGTCAGGCAGGATCGCCCCCGCGAAGAAAAAACCCCGCCTTCCGGCGGGGTCTTTCGTAGGGCGAAGGCGACATGGATCAGAAGCGATCCACGTTCTCCTGATACTTGATGATGTCGTACCCGTAGGTGTTGCCGCTGCCGCTGGCGCAGTAGAGGGCGTAGTCGCGGAAGTTGCCCTCGTTGGTCTCGTTGCTCTCGACCTCGATCAGGTAGCGCGCGTTGAAGCCGCCGCGCGCGGGCTTGTCGCCCAGGTACACCGGGCCGGTGCCGGTCTGGTTATCGCCGCCGGCGACGTCGTCCTCGCTGGTCGCGCCCTGCGGCGCCGCCCGCATCTCCAGGCCCGAGGCCGCGGTGAGCGGGGCGAAGGTGGTGGGGTTGAGCAGCTGGCATTGCACGGTGTCCGGATGCTTGAAGTACACCACGTGGGTGTTGGCGCTGTGGCCGTCGAGGATGCGGAATACGCGGCCCTGCGCGTCCTGCTTGCTCACCGATTCGCGCGCGGCCATGCCGTCGTTGCTGCCGATGCCCAGCGAACCGTAGGCCTGCTTGGCGACGCGGAAATCGGCGCCGAAGCTGGTGTTGTCCTGCACGGTGCAAAAGGCCATCAGTCCGGGACGGGAGGCGTCGCCGCCCGCCGGGGTGGAGGCCGTCAGGATCAGGCCGGCATCGTTGTAGTCGCCGGCGGGCGCGCCGGCCGTGGCGAAGATGTCGAGCAGGCGCACCAGCCGGCCGGGCGGCAGATCCACGAAGCCATTCCACTCGTTGCCGCCGTAGACCAGCTTGTAGTTGATGCGCTTGGGCAGCGGCGCCCCGGCGGGATCGAGCTGGTTGAGGTTGGCCAGGAAGCAGTTGGTCTGGAAGGCCGGCGAACTGCCGGAGGCGGCGAGCCGGCGCAGGCCGTTGACCACCGACGTGGCCGAAGTGAAGGTATGGGCCGGGAAGGCTTCGACCGTGAAGCCATTCCCCTGCGGGTTGCTCACCCGCGAGAAGGCGGCGAACACCGGGATGTCGGAATACATGCCGTCCGACGACGGCGCGGACTGCGCGTGCAGGAAGCCGAAGGCGGTGCCGGCGACCAGCGCCGGGCAGAGCGCGCGCAGGCTGGGCACCACGGTGGCGTTGTTGGCCGGGATCACCACGTCGTTGCAGGCGATCGGCCCGGTGCTGGCCTGGGCGGTGCCGTCGCCCGGGAAGAACTTCACCTTCACCGTCACCGGGAACAGGTTCGGGGTGGTGAAGTTGAACCGCTGGGCGAAGGAGGCCGAATCCACGACCACCGGGAAGACCTGGATGCTGTGGTAGCCGTCGGTGGACTGGGCGCGCACGGCGGTGGCGGAGGCGAGCAGCAGCAGCCCGGCGGCGGCGGAAGCGAGGTATTTCAAGGTGGGTCCCCTGGGGTCGGATGGCGAAGCCGCTCAGACCTTAGCGGACCATCAATCTCGCGGATAGACGCGAAACCGTGCAGTGGATCCGCAAAAAAAGAAAGACAAAAGCGATTCCAGTCACAGTTCTCACTGACATCTGCGGATTGGTCTCACTCCATCCGGCGATTGCGCATCGGTGGCAGCTTGCCGGCTGGGGTGTCCGCGTCTGGCGCCGCGGCCTGACGATGCAGGCCGAGGAGTCGGCGCCGGGTCCTGGTTCCGGCGGGCCAGCCCTGGCGGCCTTGCGCTACCCTAGGCCGACCCCGCGCGGCTGCAGGACCCCCTTGGCTCCCGATTCCGACCCCTCGCCGAACCATCCGTCCAACCACCCCCTGCTGGGGCAGGTCGCCCGGCTCGACACCCAGACCGCGATCGAGCGCCTGGACGAGCAGGAGCCGGCCACCGCGGCGCGGGTGCTGTCGGCGCTGCCGCCGGCGCGGGCCAACCGCATCCTGTCGGCGATGTCGGACGAGAGCCGCGAGCGCATCCTCGAGGCTTCGCCCGCGGGCGTGGAGTGGATGGACTCGCTGCGCTACCCCGAAGGCACCGTCGGGCGCCTGCTCGAGGAATCGCCGGCGGTATTCCGCAGCGGCACCGGCGTGGCCACCGCCATCGACGTGCTGCGCGAGACGGTGCGCCATCGCATGGTCACCTACCTGTTCGTGGTCGATTCCCTCAACCGCCTGATCGGCGTGGCGGCCTTCCGCGAATTGCTCTATGCCGACCGCAGCCAGACCCTGGACCAGGTGATGCTGCGCGCGCCCTTCTTCCTGTTGCCGGAGATGACCCTGGTGCAGGCGATGCGCGAGGTGGTCACGCGCCACTATCCGGTGTATCCGGTGTGCGAGGCCGACGGCACGCTGGTCGGGCAGGTGCGCGGCCAGACGCTGTTCGAGCAGCAGGCCTTCGAGATCTCGGCGCAGGCCGGCGCCATGGTCGGCGTGGAGAAGGAAGAACGCCTGGCCACGCCGCTGATGCGCAGTTTCAAGTTCCGCCACCCCTGGCTGCAGATCAACCTGCTGACCGTGTTCATCAGCGCGGCGGTGGTGGGCATGTTCCAGGACACCATCGACAAGATCGTGGTGCTGGCGATGTTCCTGCCGGTGCTCGCCGGGCAGAGCGGCAACCTCGGCTGCCAGTCGCTGGCGGTGGTGCTGCGCGGCATGACCCTCGGGGAACTGCGGGGCATGCGGATCGCGGCCCTGGTGGCCAAGGAAACCGTGCTCGGCACGATCAACGGCCTGATCACCGGCGCGCTCGCCGGCGTGGGCATGTACATCGTCGCCTCGCGCCACCCGGAGAACGGCGACCCGATGTACCTGGCGCTGATCACCATGCTGGCGATGGCGGCCAGTTGCGCGGTCGCCGGCTTCACCGGCACCACCATCCCGCTGGCCTTGCGCCGGCTCGGCGCCGATCCGGCGACGGCCTCGAGCATCTTCCTGACCACCATCACCGACGTGTTCAGCATGGGCACCTTCCTGGCGCTGGTGACCTGGCTGATCCTCTAGTCTTGCTGCGCTGCAACGTGCGCGGCGCACCGCCGCCGGGCCACGATGCGGGCGCTCCCGCAGGGAACCGACTCCGGGGGGAGGGCAGGAGGGCCCGCAGACGC
>CBININ010000172.1:0-5422 GCA_966250755.1 uncultured Gammaproteobacteria bacterium
GTGCGGCTGATGGAACATGCGGCCACGCTCGACCTGGAGGACTTCGAGGACAGCGAACTGCAGGACCGGCTCGACCGCGCGCGTCGCCAGACCATGGGCCGGATGACGCTGATGACCCAGATCTTCGGCCAGGTGCAGGACGCCATCACGGTGGTGAGCTTCGCCGCCGGCCTGCTGGTGTACGCGCCCTGGTTGATGGTCCTGCTGCTGGTGGCGCTGCTGCCGGCCTTCATCGGCGAGGCGCATTTCAACGCGCTCAACTATTCGCTCAACTTCGCCTGGACGCCGGAGCGCCGAGAGCTCGAATACGTGCGCCAGACCGGCGCCAGCGTCGAGACCGCCAAGGAAGTGAAGATCTTCGGCTTGAGCGGCTTCCTGATCGCGCGCTACCGCCAGCTCGCCGAGGGCTTCTACGCCGCCAACCGGCGGCTGGCCATCAGCCGCGCCGGCTGGGGCAGCCTGCTGACCATGCTGGGCACGCTGGGCTATTACGTCGCCTACGCGTACATCGCCTGGCGCACGGTGCGCGGCGAGTTCAGCATCGGCGACCTGACCTTCCTGGCGGGTTCCTTCCGCCGCCTGCGTACGCTGCTGGAAGGGCTGCTGAGCGGGTTCTCCGCGGTGGCGGGGCAAGCCCTGTACCTGGACGACCTGTACTCCTTCTTCGAGATCGAACCCGAGATCACCTCGCCGCCGGACGCGCGGCCGATGCCGGCGCCGATCCGCGCCGGCTTCGTGTTCGAGGACGTGGGATTCCGTTACCCGGGCGCAGAGCGCTGGGCGGTGCGGCACCTGTCCTTCGAGCTGAAGGCGGGCGAGGTGCTGGCGCTGGTCGGCGAGAACGGCGCCGGCAAGACCACCCTGGTGAAGCTGCTGGCGCGGCTCTACGACCCGGACGAGGGCCGCATCCTGCTCGACGGCGTGGACCTGCGCGACTACGACCTCGACTCGCTGCGCAGCCAGGTCGGCGTGATCTTCCAGGACTTCGTGCGCTACCACCTCACCGCGGGCGAGAACATCGCGGTGGGGCGCATCGAGGCGCGCGACGACCACGAGCGTATCGCCGAGGCCGCGCGTCGCGCGCTGGCCGACGAAGTCATCGAGCGCCTGCCACGCGGCTACGACCAGGTCATCGGCAAGCGTTTCAAGAATGGCGTGGACCTGTCGGGTGGCGAGTGGCAGAAGGTCGCCATCGCCCGCGCCTACATGCGCGACGCCCAGCTGCTGATCCTCGACGAGCCGACCGCGGCGCTCGACGCGCGCTCCGAGTTCGAGGTGTTCCAGCGCTTCAAGGACCTCAGCGCCGGCAAGACCGCGGTGCTGATCTCGCACCGGTTCTCCAGCGTGCGGATGGCGGACCGGATCCTGGTGCTGGACGAAGGGCAGGTCGAGGCCGTCGGCACCCACGACGAACTGCTCGCGCAACGCGGGCGTTATGCCGAGCTCTTCGAATTGCAGGCGGCCGGTTACCGCTGACGCCCGGGCCGTGCGCGCCGCGCTAGCGCCGCAAGATCCACAGCATCAGGTAGAACGCCGCCGAACCCCAGACGTACCACGACTCGACGCGACGGCGCCGCGCCGGATCGTCGCGCGAGGCGGTCGCGTCGAGCAGCAGGTGCCGCAGCAGGAAGGTGTAGAGCACGTAGTAGCCGAAGGGCACGACGTGCCGGTACCAGGCAAAGTCCGACGGATCCTTCCCGAACATGCCCAGCAGCCAGCCGATCTCGGTGTAGATGCCCAACAGGCCGAGCGCGGCGTTGATGAGCATCCACTTGACCTCGTCGCGCCCGAAGATCGCCAGGTAGAACACCAGGTAGACCAGGATGGCGAAGCCGCCATGCAGGAACAGGAAGGGCATTGGCACGTCGTCGGCGAAGTAGGCCATGAAGAAGCCCGACAGGCCGAACATGCCCATGTGCAGCAGGAAGAAGGGGTAGATGTAGCGGCCGGGCACCTCGGCGCCAGCGGCGTAGGCCTTGCCGTTGATGGTCAGCGCGCCGTGCAGCCTCATGCCGACGGCGCCGGGACGGCCGGCACCGGGGCAGCGCGGCGAAGCCGTTCGATTTCCGCCTGGAACTCCGGCGTGAACACCCGCGGCCCCTGCGACGCCCACCATTCGGCGATGGCGGGCACCGCGAGCAGGCTGGCCATCGTCGGCATGCCGAGGGTGCCGCGCTGGACCACGCCGAGGCGCTCCTGCTGGAAGTAGTTCTCGTACGACAGGAAAAGGATCGACAGCAAGGCGTTCATCCTCACCTTGTCGACCTCGTCGAGCGGCGCCCCGGCGAGCACCCTGGACCAGACCTCTGCGGCGCCGCGGTCCTGGGCGAGCAGGGCGAACCAGCGGGTGAACTCTGCATTCGCCGAGTGGTAAATCGAGCCATGCACATGCCGGGCCGTGTGCTGCAGCTGGTGCGAGTTCATCCGCACCTGCGCCGCGAGGTAGACCAGCGACACCACCACCGCCACCGTGCCGACGATGCCGGACACCGCCGCGATCGCATCCCAGTTCATGCCTAGCCTCCCTCGGGCTCCCCATAGGCGACGGACAAGACGATGAACCGGACCGGGCCGGTCGGCAAGTGGGCCTCGAAGGCCTCGTCCACGCGCCGTTTGAGCGCGGCGCGGGCCAACGGCGCGTCGACGCTGATCCAGCCGCGGCCTGCGTCGGTCTCGTCGGGGCCGACGATGCGGTATTCCACCACGTCGCCGCTGTCCTCGTTCTCCAGTGCGATGCGGGCGCCGAAATAGATCGCCATCGGATCGCTGGGCACGGTGTCCACCACGTTCAGCGATTCCAGCCTCTTGCTCAGGTAACGCACGCGGCGGTCGATCTCGCCGAGCTGCTTCTTGCGATAGGTGTATTCGGCATTCTCGGAACGGTCGCCCTCGGCGGCGGCCGCGGCCAGGGCGCGCACCACCTCCGGACGCTGCTCGCGCCACAGCTGCTGCAACTCCTCGCGGAGGCGCTCGAAGCCGGCGCGGGTGATGATCGCCGTCGAGCGCTCGGGCGGCGGGCGCCAGCGCGACACCGGCTACTTCTTCCCGAAGATGCCGCCCAGCACGCCGCGCAGGATCTGCCGGCCGATGCCGCTGGCCACGGTGCGGGTGGCCTGCTTGGCCGCGGTCTCGATGGCGCCCTGGCGACGCTTGGTGCCCCAGAGGAATTCATCGAGGCGAGAACGGGGTGCTTCCGGCTCGGCCGCCGGCGCCTTGCCGCGCCCGGCGGGCGCGGGCGCCGCCACCGGCGGGGCATCCGCGGCCTGGGCGTTGGCCCGCGCGGCCAGCTTCTCGGCCGCGGATTCGCGGTTGACCGGCGCGTCGTACTTGCCGGAGACCGGACTGCGCGAACGCACCGCCGCGCGCTCCTCGGGCGTGATCGCACCCATCCGCGAACGCGGCGGGCAGATCCACGCCCGCTCGACCGGCATCGGCACCGCCTTGTCCTGCAACATGGACACCAGCGCCTCGCCGACGGCGAGTTCGGAGATCACCCGCGCCACGTCCAACTTCGGGTTGGGGACGAAGGTCTCCGCGGCGGTGCGCACCGCCTTCTGGTCGCGCGGCGTGTAGGCGCGCAGCGCGTGCTGGATGCGGTTGCCGAGCTGGCCAAGGATCACGTCCGGTACGTCGGCGGGAGTCTGCGAGCAGAAAGACCCGCCGACACCCTTGGAGCGGATCAGCCGCACCACCTGCTCGACGCGCTGCTGCAGCGCCGGCGGGCAATCGTCGAACAGCAGGTGGGCTTCGTCGAAGATGAAGACGAGCTTGGGCTGCTCGAGGTCGCCTACCTCGGGCAGGTTCTCGAACAGCTCCGACAGCAGCCAGAGCAGGAAGCTGGTATACAGCCGCGGCTTGAGGATCAGCTGGTCCGCCGCCAGCACGTGGATCAGGCCGCGCCCCGACAGGTCCTGCCGCAGCAGGTCGGCCAGGTCCAGCGCCGGCTCGCCGAAGAACTGCTCGCCGCCCTCGGCTTCCAGCCGCAGCAGCGCACGCTGGATCGCCGCCACCGATGCCGGGCTCACCAGGCCGTAGTTCGTGGAAATCTCCGCCTTGTGTTCCGCCACGTAAGCCAGGAGCGCACGCAGGTCGTCGAGGTCGAGCAGCAGCAGGCCCTGGTCGTCGGCCAGTTTGAAGGCGATGTCGAGCACGCCCGACTGCACCTCGTTCAGCTCGAGGATGCGGTTGAGCAGGGTCGGGCCCATCTCCGACACGGTGGTGCGCACCGGATGCCCGAGCTTGCCGAACAGGTCCCAGAACACCACCGGGTTGGGCTCGTTCACGTAGCCTTCGATGCCGATCTGGGCGACGCGCTGGGCGATGCGCTCGTTCATCGTCCCGGCCATCGCGAGGCCGGCGATGTCGCCCTTCACGTCGGCCATGAACACCGGCACGCCCATGCGCGAGAACCCTTCGGCGAGCACCATGAGCGACACGGATTTTCCGGTGCCCGTGGCTCCGGCGATCAATCCGTGACGGTTTCCGTACTTTCCGATCAGCCGGACGGGGTAGTCTCCCTTACCGACAAGGATGTCGCCCATGCAAGTTTCTCCCGACAGTTCCGGCGATTCTATGCCGGGCGCGAACGCGATGTTCGATTTGCGACGGGTTGCCTCGCGCCGCGGGGAACCTTACCCTCGTCCCGGGACACCAAGCCCGGCTCGCCTCCACTTCGACGATCCCCCACGCCGATGATCAAGCCATCCTTCTGCATTGCCCTCGCGTTGTCGCTTGCCAGCGGCGCCGCCGCGGCCGCCAAGCCGGACAAGCTCGCGCCGCTCTACCAGTCCATGGACGCCGCCGGCCAGCGCTATCGCGAGGCCCGGCTCAAGCTGCAGGCCGGCGACGATGCCTCGATGGCGCCGATGAACAAGGCGCTCGAGGACCTCGAGGACCTGGCCCAGCAATGCCTCAGGCAGAAGGGTTGCGACGCCACCCGCGTCATCACCCAGTACGAGACCCTGATCAAGTCGCAGGACCTGAAGGCCTCCGACGAGATTGACCTGGTCGGCGAGGATTCCGGCGACCAGGACGACCCGGACCATGTCGAGTCGCCGATCGTCGCCGGGTCGCCCGAGGCGCAGCGCACGCTGCAACTGCTGCAGGACGGCCACGACTTCGACAAGATGGTGGAGCTCAACCAGCCGGTGCAGGCGGCGATCCGCGAGTGGCTCACCAGCCAGCGCGCCTTCCTGACCGACGCCTGGGAGAACTACCAGTACATGCGCTACCTGATGGCGCCCGAGTACGAGCGCGCCGGGCTGCCGGAGGCGCTGCTGTTCGGCATCATGGCCAAGGAGTCGGGCGGCAAGGTGCACGCGGTCTCGCGCGCCGGCGCCAGCGGCCCGCTGCAGTTCATGCCGGCCACCGGCTCGCGCTTCGGCCTGTACCGGGACGGCACCGGCTTCGACACCCGCTACGA
>CBININ010000173.1:0-5395 GCA_966250755.1 uncultured Gammaproteobacteria bacterium
TCCCGCTGTTCAACCGCTTCCAGATCGAGTCGCAGATCGAGAACGCCTACGAGCGGCAGATCCGCCTGCCCTCCGGCGGTTCGATCGTCGTCGACCAGACCGAGGCGCTGACCGCCATCGACGTCAACTCCTCGCGCGCCACCAAGGGCAGCGACATCGAGGAGACGGCCTTCAACACGAACCTGGAGGCGGCCGAGGAAGTGGCCCGCCAGATGCGCCTGCGCGACCTCGGTGGCCTGGTGGTGATCGACTTCATCGACATGAGCTCGGGCAAGCACCAGCGCGCCGTCGAGGATCGCCTGCAGTCGGCCCTGCGCCACGACCGCGCACGCGTGCAGATCGGCAAGATCTCGCGCTTCGGGCTGCTGGAGATGTCGCGCCAGCGCCTGCGTCCGTCGCTGGGCGAGTCGAGCCAGATCGTTTGCCCGCGTTGCGACGGCCACGGCCGCATGCGCAGCGTGGAGTCGCTGTCGCTGTCGATCGTGCGCCTCGCCGAGGAACACGCGATGAAGGACAACACTGCGCAGGTGCTGGTGCAGGCCCCGCCGGAAATCGCCAACTACCTGCTCAACGAGAAGCGCCGCGCGCTGGTCGAGATCGAGACCCGCCACGACGCGCCGATCATCGTCGTTGCGGATGATCAACTCGAGACGCCGCACTTCAACGTCAGCCGCCTGCGCGAGGGCGACGCCGTGGAGGAAAGCGGCAAGCCCAGCTACCACCGCACCACCCCGCGCAAGCTGGCGGTGCATGCGCTGACCAAGGACCAGTTGAACGTGCCGGCGCTGCCGGCGGTGACGCACGTCGCCCCGGCCCAGCCGGCGCCGATGCGCGAGCCGCGCGAGGAGGCCGTCGAGGCGCCTGCTCCGGTCGCCGCGCCGATCGCGGCCGCGCACGCGTCGGGCGGCTTCTTCGGCTGGTTGAAGTCGCTGTTCGGCGGCTCGGCGCCCGCCCCGGGGCCGGCGCCGCGAGAAAGCCGAGACGGTCGCACCGGCCGCAACGAGCGTGGCGATCGCAATGATCGCCAAGAGCGTGGCGACCGTGGCCGTGGCAACGACGGGCGCCGCGGTCGCGGCGGCCAGTCGCAGGGCCAGCGCCAGGGACAGCCGCAGGGTGGCAACCGCCAGACGCAGGGACAGTCGCAGCCGCAGGGCCAGGGCAAGCCGCAGGGCGGCCCGCGCAACGAGTCGCAGGGCAAGCCACAGGCACAGCGCAACGAGCGCCCGGAGAAGACCGAGGAGCAGAAGGCGGCCGACGAGGCCCGCAAGCTCGAGCAGCAGCGAAAGGAAGCCGAGCGCCGCGAGGCGCAGCGCCAGGAAAACCTGCGTCGCGAGGCCGAGCGTCGTGCGGCGCGCGAAGCGCGCCTGGCTGCACAAGCCACCGCCAGTGGCGAAGCGGGGGCCAGCGCCCCCGCCGGCGAAGCCTCGCCCGGCCCAGATACCGGTGCAGCTGATGAATCCGCAGCCGCCGGCGTGACTCCCGTCGTCGCCGCTGCCGTGGAAGGCGTTGAGGGCGCAACCGCCGAGGGCGGTCGCCGCCGTCGCGGTCGCCGTGGCGGCCGTCGCCGCCGTCGCCAGGAGGGCGGTGCCGCGCAAGCGGGCGACGAGTCGCAGGACGCCGCGGGCGACGCCGATTTCGACGACGAGGAAACCGAAGCCCCTGATGCCGAGGGCAACGTGCAGATGGCGCGTTCCACCCCCGCCTCGCTGCCGGTGACGTCCGCGGAATCGGATTTCGATGACCTGCCGGCGCAAGCCGACACCCGGCCGGCCGCGCCGGTTGCCGCAACGTCGTTCGCCGCGCCAACCCCGGCAGTTGCACCGGTGGAGGCCGCGGTCGAGGCGACGCCCGTCATCGCCGAGGCTGTGGCCGCTGCGCCGATGGCCGCCGAACCCGAAGTTGTCGAACCGGTGGCTGTTGCGCCCGTAGCAGCTGCGCCCGTGGCTGCTGTGCCGGTTCCAACCACCCCGCGGGAGGACGTCCCCAAGGCCGCCGCGCAGACGGCCATGCCCACTTCCGCGTTGAGCACGCCGTCGCTCTCCACGCAGCAGTCGCTGCCGCTCGGGCCGGCGCGTCCGGCGCCGGTCGTGACCGTGCATGTCGAGCCCGTGCCGGTGGCTGCGGTGCCCGTGGCAACGCCGGCCGCCCCTGCGGTCGCGCCTGCCATCGGGGCCATGGCCGTAACCGGCGCGGAGGCGGACGAAAGCGTCGTCGAGGCAAACCCTGAAGACGCGGCCGGCGAACCGACGCCGCGCCACCCGCCGGTGGCTTGAGCCCAGGCGTGCTGCAATACGGAAGAGGCGGCTTCGGCCGCCTCGTTTCGTTTCAGCCCCCGGATCGCCGGGACCGGCGCATCAGGCCGCCAGGTCGGGCGGCGTCAGGCCGTGCTGCGAAGCCATGCGCGCCAGCGCGATCGTGTCCTTGATGCCGAGCTTCTCGAACAGGCGGTACTTGTGGGTGGCCACGGTCTTGCCGCTCAGGCTCAGGCGCCGCGCGATGTCCTCCGCGCGCATCCCCTGGCAGAACATCAGCGAGATTTCCATCTCGCGGCGCGACAGCGCGTCGAAGGGCGAGCGCTGGTTGCCGCACAGGGCCAGCTTCTGCGCGATGTCGCTGCCGAGGTAGCGGCGACCGCGCGCGGCCTCGCGAATCGCACGTACCAGTTCGGCGGCGTCGCAGGCCTTGCCCAGGTAGGCATTGGCGCCGGCGTCGAGCAGCCGCTGCGGCAGCGGGCCGTCCATCTGCACCGACACGATGACGACGCGCGGACCGACCTGCCCCTTCACCAGCCGCTCGGTGACGTCCATGCCACTGATACCTGGCAGGTGCAGGTCGCACACCACCACGTCGGGCTTGAGCTTGCGGATGGCCGGCAGCGCGTCCTCGCCGGTGGCGGCTTCTCCGACCACTTCGATGTCCACCTGGTCGGCAAGGATGAGACGATAGCCCGTGCGAACAAGCGCGTGGTCGTCAAGCAGAAATACCCGGATCATGTGTTCCCCTTTTCCCCGTTAAGTGTCACAAGTCAACGCTAATTCCGAGGGGCATTGCGCCCCATCGGTGGTCCCCTAGCCCCAGTGTACGAAGAATCCCACGCAAGGCGGCAAGATTTACGCGTTGTTTTTCAAGGGATTTGTGGGAATATTTACGGAAATCGTTTACATCCGACGCGGGCGGACGAACGATGCGCAGGACCCGCGACGTTGCACCGGCGATCATGCCGGCGCGACAACCATGGCAAGCTCGCGGTCGCGGCACAGCGGAGAGATGGCCGAGCGGTTTAAGGCACCGGTCTTGAAAACCGGCGAAGCGCAAGCTTCCGTGGGTTCGAATCCCACTCTCTCCGCCACTTCCTCGATCCACGACGGCGCGCACAGTCGCACCCCGCCGGCGTGGTGCTAGCCTCAAGCCCAGGGCGCCCCGCCCCGGGTCGCCCCGCCAAGACGGGAGACGCGACATGGCCATGGCAATCGCACGCGGTCGTTCGATGGGCGACATCAACATCACCCCGCTGGTCGACGTGATGCTGGTGCTGCTGGTGATCTTCATGGTCACGGTGCCGGCGGTGACGCAGACCAACGTGCTCGACCAGACGCGCGGCATCAGCCTCGACACCGTGAAGCCCACCGAAGTCCGGCTGCACCTGACCGCCGGCGATGTCGTCGAATGGAACGGCGAGGCGCTCTCGCTCGAGCAGTTGCAGGCGCGGATGGAGTCGGCCGCGCGCCTGGCGGGCAGCGATGCGATGGCCCAGCCCGTGGTCAAGCTCGACGCCGAGGAAGGCGTGGAATACGAGTTGCTCACGCGCGTGCTCGCCCGTGCGAGCAACGCCGGCCTGGTGCGGATCCAGCTGGCCGGCGGCGGCTGAGGCTCAGCCCGGCTTGCCCTGCTTGCCGCGATTGATCTCGCGGCACTGCAGGCGGTTCGCCTCGATGATCGGCGGGATCCGTTCGGCCAGGAAGTCGATGAACACGCGCACCGCGGGCAGCAGCCCGCGGCGCGAGGGGAACACCGCGTGGCAGATGCCCTGCGGCAGGTGCCAGTCCGGCACCACCACCTCGAGCTCGCCCGCGCGCACCGCGTCCGCGCACACCGACTCCGGCAGCAGCGCGATGCCCAGGCCCGAGCGTGCCGCCGCCATCAGCAGCGGGAAGTCGTGGGCCATCAGGATCGGCTGGATCTGCACGGTTTCGACGGCCTCGCCCGGACCCTGCAGGCTCCAGCGCTGGCGGCCCTCGTCCTCGCTCATGCTGAGCGTGCGGTGCGCGGCGAGTTCGCGCGGGTGCCCGGGCCGGCCGGCGCGGTCGAGGTAGACGGGGCTGGCGACCAGCAATTCGTTGATCTGGCCGAAGCGCCGCATCACCAGGTCGCCGTCGTCGTCGAGCTTCGTGCGCACCCGCACCGCGACGTCATAGCCCTCGCTGATCAGGTCGACGCGGCGGTTGCTGACGTGCAACTGCACGCGCACCTGCGGGTAGGCGGCGAGGAAATCCGGCAGCACCTTGCCCAGGGTGTCCTCGGCGAGCGCAACCGGCGCGCTCACCTTCACCAGGCCGCGCGGCTCGGCGCTCAGGCGGTCCACCGCCTCGCGCGCGGCCTGCGCCTCCGACAGCATGCTCTGCGCATGCCGGTAGACGCTCTGCCCGACCTCGGTGACGGCGAACTTGCGGGTGGACCGCTGCAGCAGGCGCACGCCGAGGTCGGCTTCGAGCTGCGAGACACGGCGGCTCAAGCGCGACTTCGGGATGCCGAGCGCGCGTTCCGCCGCGGCATAGCCGCCGTGCTCGACGACGTGCGCGAAGAACTGCAGGTCATTGAGGTCCGGCGCGCTCACGCGATGCGCCCGAGTCCGCCCAGGTAGGGGCGCAGCACCGCAGGCACCTCGATCGAACCGTCGGCCTGCTGGTAGTTCTCCATCACCGCCACCAGCGCGCGACCCACCGCGACGCCGGATCCGTTGAGCGTATGCACCGGCTCGGGCTTGCCGGTCGCCGGATTGCGCCAGCGCGCCTGCATGCGTCGCGCCTGGAAGGCCTCGCAGTTGGAGATCGAGCTGATCTCGCGGTAGGCGTGCTGGCCGGGCAGCCAGACCTCGAGGTCATGCGTGCGCGCCGAGCCGAAGCCCATGTCGCCGGTGCACAGCAGCATGCGGCGGTACGGCAGGCCGAGCTGCTCGAGCACCGCCTCCGCATGCGCGGTCATTTGCTCATGCACGGCGTAGCTCTCTTCCGGCCGCGCGATGGCCACCAGTTCGACCTTCTCGAACTGGTGCTGGCGGATCATGCCGCGCACGTCCTTGCCGTAGCTGCCGGCCTCGGCGCGGAAGCAAGGCGTGTGCGCGGTCAGCCACATCGGCAGCGTGGCGTCCTCGACGATCTCGTCGCGCACCAGGTTG
>CBININ010000174.1:0-5379 GCA_966250755.1 uncultured Gammaproteobacteria bacterium
CCGACGACGCCATCCTCTACGCCGCCTGCTTCGACGCCAACGGCGGCCTGTTCGAACCGCTGCTGGGCGAGGAGGACGCGATCATCTCCGACGCGCTCAACCATGCGTCCATCATCGACGGCGTGCGGCTGTGCAAGGCGAAGCGCTACCGCTACGCCAACTGCGACATGGCCGACCTCGAGAAGCAACTGCAGCAGGCCCGTGCCGACGGCGTGCGCGACATCCTGGTCACCACCGACGGCGTGTTCTCGATGGACGGCTTCATCGCCCCGCTCGACCGCATCACCGAGCTGGCCGCGCAGTACGGCGCGATGGTGCACATCGACGAGTGCCATGCGACCGGCTTCCTGGGCGCGGGCGGCCGCGGTTCGGCCGAGGTCAAGGGCGTGCTCGACAGGATCGACATCTTCACCGGCACCCTGGGCAAGGCGCTGGGCGGCGCGCTCGGCGGCTTCACCGCGGGCCCGCGCGCCGTCGTCGAGACCTTGCGCCAGCGTTCGCGGCCCTACCTGTTTTCCAACTCGCTGCCGCCGCACGTGGTGGCGGCGGGCATCAAGGTCTTCGACATGCTCGCCGAGGCCGCCGACCTGCGCCTGAAGCTGGCCGAGAACACCGCCTTCTTCCGCGCGGGGATGACGAAGGCGGGCTTCGACCTCAAGCCCGGCCAGCACCCGATCGTGCCGGTGATGCTGTACGACGCGGCGCTGGCGCAGAAGTTCGCCGCCGCGTTGCTCGACGAGGGCATCTACGCGATCGGCTTCTTCTTCCCGGTGGTGCCCAAGGGGCAGGCCCGCATCCGCACCCAGATGAGCGCGGCGCATACGCGCGAACACCTGGAACGCGCGCTGTCCGGATTCACCAAGGTCGGCCGCGCGCTCGGCGTGATCGGCTGACGCAAGGCTTCCACCGCGCGCTCGGCGTCATCGGCTGACGCGCGGCTTGGACCGGGCGGCCAGCGCGGCCTTCAGCCCGGCAGCAGGGCAGCGATTTCGGCGTCATCGAGTCGTCGCCACTCGCCCTTGGCCAGCGTACCCAGCGGCAGCGGACCGATCGCCACCCGCACCAGCCGCAACACCTCGAAGCCTTGCGCCTGCAGCAACCGGCGGATCTGCCGGTTGCGGCCCTCGTCCAGCACGATCTCCAGCCAGGCATGCCGGCTGCCGTGGCGCAGCACCCGTGCCGACTTCGCCGACAAATGCCCGCCGTCCACGGGCACGCCGCGCTCCATGGCCTGCAGCTGCGCGGCGTCCGGAATGCCGTTCACCTGCACGTGGTAGCACTTGTCCGGCCCGCCGGGCGCGGCCAGGCGCGCAGCCCACTCCGGGTCGTTGCTGAACAGCAACAGCCCTTCGCTGGCCTGGTCGAGCCGGCCCACCGGCGCGACCCACGGCAAGCCCGCGCCCTCCAGGCAGTCGTAGACCGTTGCACGTCCGCGTTCATCGCTGCGCGTGGTGACCAGGCCGCGCGGCTTATTCAGCGCCAGCACGAGGCGCTGCGCCGGCGCGGCCTGCGCGCCCTCGACCTCGACCCGGTCCACGCCCTCGCGCACCGGGAATTCGGCGTCCCGCACGCGCTTGCCGTTGATGCGCACGCGCCCCTCCGCCACCCAGGCAGCGGCCTGGGTGCGCGAGGCAAGTCCGAGCTTGGAAAGGACGCGCGCGACGCCGATGCGCCGCACGGGCCGGGAACCGGGGTCGTGCATGCCGCCAGCATCGCGCATGGCCGGCGCGAGGGCCAGCGGGGCGCACGGTTCACCCGGCTATCACCGCCACGCCGACACCATCCCCGCCCATGTTCGATTCCCCGCCACCGGCGCCCACCGGCCAGCGCCTGTCCCGCGCGCTTCGCCACTGGTTCGACACTTCCGCCGCACCGGCCGGCGCCGGCGCCGCAGACCGCATCGACTGGTTGCGCGTTCTGCCCTTCCTCGGCATGCACGTCGCCTGCCTCGGCGTGGTGTGGACCGGGGTGTCGCCGACCGCACTCGGGGTTGCGCTGGCCCTGTACGCCGTGCGCATGTTCGCCATCACCGGCTTCTATCACCGCTATTTTTCCCACCGCACTTTCGCGACCTCGCGCGCGCTGCAGTTCGCCTTCGCCGTGCTGGGCGCGGCCAGTGTGCAGCGCGGGCCATTGTGGTGGGCCGCGCACCATCGCCGCCACCACCGCCATGCCGACACCGAACAGGACGTGCATTCGCCGCGCCATGGCTTCTGGCACAGCCACGTCGGCTGGTTCCTGACCCGAGGTGCCTTTGGCACCGACCATGCCGCCATCCCGGACCTGGTGCGATACCCCGAGCTGCGTTGGCTGGACCGCTATGACATCGTCGTGCCGGTGTTGCTGGCGGGCGCGCTGTACGCGCTCGGCGCCTGGCTGGAGGCCGCGCACCCGCAGTTGCACACCAGCGGCGCGCAACTGCTGGCGTGGGGCTTCTTCGTCTCCACCGTGGTGCTGTTCCACGTCACCGTGACGATCAACTCGCTGGCGCACCGTTGGGGCAGCCGCCGCTTCGCCACCCGCGACGACAGCCGCAACAACTGGCTTCTTGCCCTGCTCACGTTCGGCGAAGGCTGGCACAACAACCACCACCACTACCCGGGCTCCGTGCGCCAGGGCTTCGCGTGGTGGGAAGTGGACCTGACCTACTACGGGCTGCGGCTGATGTCGGCCCTGGGCCTGGTGTGGAACCTCAAGGCCATGCCCACCGCCCTGCGCCACGCGCGCCCCGCGGGATGAAGCGGCCATGAGGATCGCCGTGGTCGGCAGCGGCATCGCCGGGCTGGGCGCGGCCTGGCGGCTGTCGCGCGCGCACGAGGTGGTGCTGTTCGAGGCCCAGGACCGGCTTGGCGGCCACACCCACACCCACCGCGTGGTGCAGGCCGGTCGCGAATACGCAGTGGACACCGGTTTCATCGTCTTCAACCGCCACAACTACCCGCTGCTCTCGGGACTGTTCGACGAACTCGGCGTCGAATCGCAACCCACCACGATGGGCTTCTCGGTGCAGGACGCCGCCAGCGGGCTGGAATACAACGCGACCAACTTGAACGCGTTGTTCTGCCAGCGCCGCAACCTGCTGTCGCCGCGCTTCCTGCGGATGGTGCGCGAGATCGTGCGCTTCTACCGCGAGAGCCCGGCGCTGCTGGCCGACCTCGGCGCCGGGCCGACGCTCGGTGAGTATTTGCGCGCGCACGGCTATTCGGCGATGTTCGTCCGCGATCACCTGGTGCCCATGGCCTCGGCGCTGTGGTCGAGCCCGGCCGAGCGCATCCTCGCATTCCCGGCGCGCTACCTGGTCCGCTTCATGGCCAACCACCGCATGCTGCAGGTCGAGGGCCGGCCCGAGTGGCGGGTCGTCCGCGGCGGCTCGTCGAGCTACGTGGACGCACTGGAGGCGCGCTGGCCGGTGCAGGTGCGGCTGGCGACCCCGGTGCGCTCGCTGCGGCGCGAGGAAGGATCGGTGCAGCTGCGCACCGACGCCGGCGAGGAAGCCTTCGACCAGGTCGTGCTGGCTTGCCATTCCGACGAGGCGCTCGCGCTGCTGTCCGACCCCTCGCGCGACGAGCGCGACGTGCTCGGCGCCATCGAGTACCAGGACAACGACACCGTGCTGCACACCGACGCGCGCCTGCTGCCGCGGCGGCGCGCGGCCTGGGCCGCCTGGAACGCGTTCGTGCCGGCCGAGCCCGGCGCCGCCTGCACCGTCAGCTACTGCATGAACCTGCTGCAGTCGATCGAGTCGCCCGAGCCCTTCGTGGTCACGCTCAACCGGACCGAGGCCATCGACCCGGCGCGCGTCCTGGCACGCATGCGCTACCGGCACCCGGTCTACAGCCATGCGAGCGTGCGCGCGCAGTCGCTGCGCAACCGCATCAACGGGCTGCGGCGCACCTGGTTCGCCGGCGCCTATTGGGGTTACGGCTTCCACGAGGACGGGCTGCGCAGCGGCTTCGAGGTGGCCGAGGCGCTGGGCGCCGGCGGATGAGCGTGGCGCCGGCCAGCGCGGTCTACGAGGGCCGGGTCCGGCATCGCCGGCACCTGCCGCGCCCGCATCAGTTCCACTACGAGGTCTTCCAGCTCTACCTGGACCTGGAGGAACTGCCGCACTTGTTCGACCGCCGCTGGCTGTGGTCGCTGGAGCGGCCCAACCTGGCACAGGTGCGGCGCCGCGATTACTACGGCGACCCGGGCATCCCGCTGGCCGAGGCGGTGCGCGAGCGCGTGGAGGCGGAAACCGGCTCGAGGCCGCGCGGGCCCATCCGCCTGTTGACGCATGCACGCTATTTCGGCCTGCGCATGAACCCGGTGAGCTTCTACTACGGCTTCGCCGTCGACGGCTCGACGCTGGAGTGGGTGCTGGCGGAGATCACCAACACGCCCTGGGGCGAACGGCATGCGTATTTCCTGCCGGTGTCTGCGGCGATCGCCACGCCCGCCGGGCTCGAGTGGGCTTTCGACAAGCGCTTCCACGTCTCGCCCTTCCTGCCGATGCAGCGGCGCTATCGCTGGCGGCTTTCGGTGCCGGGCGAGGACTTGCGCGTGCACATGGACGTCCACTCGCAGGCTGGCCGCGATTTCGACGCCACGCTCACGCTTTCGCGGCGTCCCTTCGACGCCAACACGCTGGCTTCATGCCTGGCGCGGTATCCCTTCATGACCGCGCAGGTCGCCGCCGGCATCTACTGGCAAGCCGCGCGGCTCTGGTTCAAGCGCATTCCCTTCCACCCGCACCCCCGACAGACTACGGAGCCACGATGAGCACTCCCGCCGACACCCTGCTGCCACCGCAGGATCTCGCGCCCGAGGGCGGTTCGCGCTGGCTGCGCCGGCGCGTGCTGGACAAGCTGAAAGGGCTGCGTGGCGGCCAGTTGCGCCTGCAGGACGCCGGGGGCATCGCGCTGCTCGGCCAGGCCGACGGCCCGGATCCCATCCACGCCAGCCTGGTGGTGCGCGACGCGGACTTCTACCGCCAGGTTGCGCTCAATGGTTCGGTCGGCGCCGGCGAATCCTACATGGACGGCCACTGGCACAGCGACGACCTGGTGGCGCTGGTCCGCCTGCTGGTGCGCAACCGCGACCTGCTCGACGGCATGGAAGGCGGTCTGGCGCGGCTGGGCGGACTCGCCCTGAAGGCCTGGCACGGCCTGCGCCGCAACACCCGCGCCGGCAGCCGCCGCAACATCGCCGCGCATTACGACCTGGGCAATGCGCTGTTCCGCATATTCCTCGACGAGAACCTGATGTATTCGTCGGCCATGTTCGCGCCCGGCGACACGCTCGAGCAGGCTTCGCGCCGCAAGCTCGACCGCATCTGCCGGAAGTTGCAACTCGGCCCGGGCGATCACCTGCTGGAGATCGGCACCGGCTGGGGCGGCA
>CBININ010000175.1:0-5370 GCA_966250755.1 uncultured Gammaproteobacteria bacterium
CCTGGCGCACGCGCTCGGGCATGCGCAGCGCCATGGCGTTGGCCATCGCGCCGCCGAGCGACCAGCCGACCAGGCTGACCTTCTGCCGGTGCTTCTTCTGCACCTCGCGCACCCGGTCGACCATGCCCTTGATGACATGGTCGCGCGGGCCGAAGTTGAGGCCTAGCTCCCAGGGGTAGGTGGCGTAGCCGAGGTGCTCGAGGAAGCGCCGGATCGGAAGCGTGCTGCTGTCGCCCGCGCACAATCCCGGCAGCACGAGCACCGGATGGCCGTCGCCGCGCGGCGCCGATTTCAGCCAGGGCCAGGCCAGGGCGAAGGCAGCCCACTCGATCATTGCGCGGCCTTCCATCGCCATCAGCAAGGCCGAAGGCGATTTCAGCGGCTCATGGAAGGCGGGGCGCGGGTGCGCGACGGGCGGAGTGCGGCGGGGGGCGACGGGTTTGGCGGGGGCGGGCTTGGGCATGCCGCCCGGACGATAACGCCATTCCTGCACCGCGGGGAACACCCCGCCGCCGGAGTGTGAACCCCGGCACGGGCCGGTTCAGAATTGCGCCGACGCCATCGCCAACGTGGTGTCGTCGAGCGCGCGCAGCACCGGCACGCTGGCGAGTACGCCCGGCTGTTCGTGGCGGAAGAAGAAATCGCAGGCGCGCAGCTTGCCCTGGTAGAAATCGACGTCGGTGGCGCCCGCCTGCGGCAGCGCCACCGCCGCGATCCGCGCCTGCCGCAGCCACATCCAGGCCACGAGCACATGTCCGGCCAGGGCCAGGTAGGGCGTCGCATTCGCCAGCGCCAGCCGTGGTTCGCCCGCGGCCAACCGCCCGCCGAGCACGGCGGTGACCTCGGCCCATTGCGCGCAGGCGGCCTCGAGCGCCGCGGCATGCGCGGCCAGCGCGGGGATCGGCGCGGCGGCGCGGGCCTCGTCGGTGATGTCGTCGAGCACCGCTCGCAAGGCGGCGCCGTCCGCCATCACCACCTTGCGGCCGAGCAGGTCGATCGCCTGGATGCCGTTGGCACCCTCGTGGATCGGATTGAGGCGGTTGTCGCGCCAGTACTGCTCGACCGGGTAGTCGCGGGTGTAACCGTAGCCGCCGAGCACCTGGATGGCGAGGTCGTTGGCGCGCGTGCACCACTCCGCCGACCAGGCCTTGAGCACCGGCGTCAGCAGCTCGAGCATCAGGCCCGAGCGTTGGCGTTCGGCCGCATCCACCGCATGGTCGCGCGCATCCACCAGCAGGCCGGCGCGCAGCGCCAGTGCGAACGCGCCCTCGCACCAGCACTTCTGCTGCAGCAGCATGCGCCGCACGTCGGCGTGCTCGATCAGCGGCACGGGTGGCGAGGCAGGATCCTTCTGGTCCGGGTGGCGGCCCTGGCGGCGTTCGCGCGCGTAGCCCAGCGCGTAGTGGTAGCCCGCCAGGCCCTGCATGATCGCGCCGAGGCCGACGCCGATGCGCGCCTCGTTCATCATGTGGAACATCTGCGCCAGGCCCTGCTGCGGCGCGCCGACCAGCTCGCCGACGCACTCGCCGGCCTCGCCGAACTTCAGGAAGGTGTTGACGATGCCGCGCTGGCCGAGCTTGTGGTTGAGGCCGGCCAGGCGCACGTCGTTCGATGCCCCGACCGCGCCGGCTTCGTCGACGCGATACCGCGGCACGACGAACAGGCTGATGCCCTTCACGCCCGCCGGCCCGCCGGCGATCCTCGCCAGCACGAGGTGGACGATGTTTTCCGCGAGTTCGTGCTCCCCGCCGGAGATCCACATCTTGTGGCCGACGATGCGGTAGCGCCCGTCGGCCATCGGTTCCGCGCGGGTCGTGATGTCGGCCAGCGAGGACCCGGCCTGCGGCTCGCTCAGGCACATGGTGCCGAGGAAGCGGCCCCGCAGGATCGGATCGCGGTAACGCCGCTTCTGCTCCGCGCTGCCGTGCGCGCCGAGCAGGTTGGCGACGCCGCGGGCGAGCAGGGCGTAGCCCATCGTCGAGACGTTGGCGGCGAGGAAGGGCGCGTCGCTCAGCAGCGCGACGGTGTAGGGCAGTTGCAGCCCGCCCTCGGACTCGTCGGCCAGCAGGGCGCTGAAGCCGGCTTCGGTGTAGGCATCGAGCGCCTGCTTCACCGCGGGGATCAGCCGGACGCGGCCGTCCTGCAGATGCGGTTCGGCGATGTCGGCGGCGCGGTTGTGCGGGGCGAAACGCTCGCGCGCCAGCCGCTCGGAGGCCTCGAGGATGGCGTCGAAGGAATCCAGCGAATGCCCGGCGTAGCGGGGCAGGTCGAGCAGGCCGGCGAGCGGCCACAGCTCACGGGTGGCGAAGCGCCGATCGCGCTCGCGAAGCAGGCTTACAGGTCCTGCTGGTAACGGACGTAAGGCACGCGGCCCTCGTCGGTCTCCGCCGGCGCCGCATCGGGCAGGCCGAAGGGATTCTTGCCGCGGGTGACGAGGTTGTCGGCGCCGACCGAGATCTTCGCGCGCCAGGGCGCGCGCCAGGTGACGCCGGCGCCGAGGCTGCTGTAGCGCGCGGGCTGTCCGGGGACTTCGATCATCTGCCCGGTGATCTCGCCACCGAAGTTGCCGATCCCGCCGCTGAGCACGAGGCTGCCGGTGTTCCACTCCGGCGGCAGGCCGCCGGGCAACTGGTCGGTGGGGATCAGGCGCACGCGCGCGAGCGTGCCGCCGATGCTGACCCAGCTCTGGGTGCCGAGGTTGACCTGGCCGATCAGGCTGGCATTGCGGGTGTCGACCGATGCGGTGTTGCCGCCGAGCAGGCGGTCGAGCAGGCGACGGTCGGCGGGCGAGGCGCCGATCGGGCTGGTGCCGCCCACCGTCTCGCTACCGAGGCCCAGGCTGCCCATCACGCTCGTGCGCGAGCGCTGCAATTGCAGCAGGCCGTTGAAGTTGTTCTTGCTGCCCGGCGCCGCCGCGCCCTGCATGCCGAGGTTGACCAGCATGCAGTGGCCGGCCATCGAGCCGACGCTGGTGATCACGCTGCCGTTGTTGCACAGCACGCCCATGCCGGGGTTGGCTTCGAGCGAGAGGCCCGCGCGCAGACCGAGGCCCTTGCCGGCATTGCTGCCCGCGGGCCGCAGCAGGCGCTGCGACGGCAGTGCGGGCAGCAGCGTGGGTTCGATCAGCAGCACACCGTCGACCTGCCCACTCTGCGTGTTCCACAGCGGCAGCACCGTGGTGTTGGACGCGGACGGCGGCAACACCTTCGGTTGCGCGTACGCCGTCGGGATCGACAGGGCAAGCAACAGGCAGGCGAGCAGGCGGAGTTTCACGGCGACGATCCTCGAAGGTTCCCGATCAGAGCGCACGACCAGCGGAAAGTTCCACGGGCGCGGCACCGGCCGGATACCGGTATTTACGTTAATTTAACGCAGGAGCGGCCGGAGTTCCAGCACCCCTACTGCAGGCGTTCAGAACCCGGTGCGTTTGGCCCCGAGGACTGGAACAGGGCTCTCACTTCCACCTCCTCGAAGACATAGCCCTGGCCACAGAAATCGCAGTGGACCTCGGTTCGGCCGTCCTGGGCCGCCGCCAGCGTCTCATCCAGGTCGAGACTGCGAAGCACGTCGGCGACGCGTTCGCGCGAGCACGAGCAGCCGAAGACCAGCGGCCGCTCGCCGACCAGGCGGACCGCGTCCTCGTGGAAGAGGTTGTAGAGCAGCGTCTCGCTTTCCAGGCCCAGCAGCTCGTGGTCGCCCAGGGTGTCGAGCAGGGCCGAGGCACGGCGGAAGCCGTCGGCATCGCGATGGCCCTCGGGCAGCTGCTGGATCATCAGGGCGGCGGCGCGGCGGCCGTCGGCGACCAGCCGGACCCGCGTCGGCAACTGCTCGGACTGTGCGAAATAGGCCTCGAAGGCTTCCGACAGCGACTCGGCGTCCAGGCCGACCATGCCCTGGTAGCGGACCATTTCCTGGGCGCCGGGGGGTTGGCTTTCGATGGTGATCGCCAGCACCGAGTCCGGCCCGAAAGCGCGCGGCGTCAAGGGCGCAGGCAAGGGCGCCTGGTAATGGGCGATGCCGCGCACCGTGCCGGCGGCGGTGCATTCGGCGAACAGCGTGCGCAGCGCGCCGGTGCCGCGCAATTGGACGCTCAGGCGGCCGTCGACCTTGGCGTGGCCGGTGAACAAGGCCGCGGCGGCGCAGGTCTCGCCGAGCAGGGCCGCCACGGACGCCGGGTAGGCGCTGCGTCCGGCCACCGTCTGCCAGGCCTCGTCGAGTCGCACCAGCGCGCCGCGCACGCCCGAGCGCTCGAGCAGGAACAGTGACAGCTTGTCGCGGTCGAGGTCGGCCAGGGAGGAGGACGGGGACGGCTCGGACATGGTCGGTGCTCAGGGGGAGGGGAGCCGGCTATGCTTGCGCGCATTCCGGAGGGACAAGATGGTCATGGATCGAGCCTGGATCAAGACCGGCGTACCGGCGCGCGGGCTGTTCGCCGCGACGCTGGTGTCGGCATTGCTGGCCGCGCCGTCGGCGCGCGCGGACGACTACACCGACCTGGTGGCGGCCGAGCGTGCCTTCGCCGCCGACGCCAGCGCACGCACGACGCGCGATGCTTTCCTGGCGGCGCTGGCGCCGGACGGGCTGGTATTCGCGCCCGGCCCGACCAACGGCCGGCACAGCTGGCAGTCGCGCGAGGACGACGGCGGCAAGCTTGCCTGGGCGCCGGCGCTGGCCGAGATTTCCGCCGCCGGCGACCTCGGCTACACCAGTGGGCCCTGGACCTTCACCCCGAAGGGCGCCGACAAGCCGGTGGCGGCCGGCCACTACCTCTCGGTGTGGCGCAAAGCCGCGGACGGGCACTGGGCGCTGGTGATCGACCACGGCATCGGCCACGCGGCGCAGCCTTTCCCCGAAACCGTGGTGCGCCGCGGTTCACTCGCCATCGGCGCGCCGCCGACCTGGCCAGTGGGGCCCGCGGAACTGCGCAGCGCCGACCTGCTCCCCGCGGGCGAACTCAATCCGCGGCTGGTGAGCGCGGACTTCCTGCGGCTGCGCAACGGCGCCCTGCCGGACGCGCGCGCCGAGGGCACGGCGCTGGCCTCCGCCGCGTCCCGCATCGACACCGGGCAGGTGATCGCCGCCTCTGGCGACCTGGCGGCGAGCTGGGGCGGTGGCGAGGGCTCGCCCTCGTGGCTGCGGATCTGGCGCCGGCCGGCGGCCAGTGATGCGCCCGGCAAGGGCTGGGTACTGGCCGTGGACCTGAGCCGGCCGGCGCCGCCGCGCCGTGATCCCGCCGAGGCGCAGTGAGCGCCGCACGCGGCCGCCCGCGTGGCTGGCGTCGCTGGGCGCGCTGGCTGTTGCTGTGGTTGCCGCTGTGGTTCGTGTTGCTGACCAGCCTGCAGGTGCTGGTGCTGCTCTGGGTGCCGCCGT
>CBININ010000176.1:0-5353 GCA_966250755.1 uncultured Gammaproteobacteria bacterium
TGTACGAGAACGGCGAGTTCTACTTCATCGAGATGAACACCCGCGTGCAGGTCGAGCATCCGGTCACCGAGATGGTCACCGGCGTGGACCTGGTGCGCGAGCAGCTGATGATCGCCGCCGGCGAGCCGCTGAAGATCCGCCAGGAGGACATCGTCCTGCGCGGCCACGCGATCGAATGCCGCATCAACGCCGAGGATCCGGAAACCTTCCTGCCCTCGCCCGGCCTGATCAAGCACTTCCACGCGCCGGGCGGCCCGGGCGTGCGGGTGGACTCGCACATCTACGAGGGCTACAAGGTCCCGCCGAACTACGACTCGATGATCGGCAAGCTGATCGTCCACGGCCACACCCGCGCGCAGGCCATCAGCCGCATGAAAGTGGCGCTGTCGGAGATGATCGTGGACGGCATCAAGACCAATGTCCCGCTGCAGCAGCGCATCATGGCCGACATCGGCTTCCAGCAGGGCGGCGCCAACATCCACTACCTCGAGAAGCGGTTGGCGGAGCGGAAGGAAAAGGTCATCGGGCTCGGTTGAGTCGCACACCAGGGAGCGCCACGATGGACAACAAGGATGGTCGTCCTCCGCACTTCAGCATGATCCGCGGCTTCCAGCTCGCGGACTGGTTCACCATCGCCAATGCCTTCTGCGGCATGGGCGCGGTGCTGTCGGTGATGGCCTACCTCACCGGCGCGCATCCGCACGGCCTGTTCTGGGCGGCGGGGCTGGTGCCGGCGGCCTTCGTGTTCGACGTCTTCGACGGCCGGATCGCGCGCTGGCGGCAGACCCACAGCGCGCTCGGGCGCGAACTCGATTCGCTGGCCGACGTGATCAGCTTCGGTGTCGCGCCGGCAGCGATCGGCTTCGGCGTCGGCCTCGACGGCTTCTGGGACTGCCTGCTGCTGGCCTACTTCGTCGCCTGCGGCGTCAGCCGGCTGGCGCGCTACAACATCACCGCCGAGGCATTGGCCGCGGACGCCTCGGGCAAGGTGAAGTACTTCGAGGGCACGCCGATCCCGACCAGCGTGGTGCTGGTGGGCGTGATGGCCTTCGCCGCCTGGCAGGGCCGCACCGGCGCGGATGTCTACGGCGGGGCCTGGCTGTTCGCCGGCATGCAGTTCCACCCGCTGGTGCTGTTGTACCTGCTCTCCGGCTCGCTGATGATCAGCAAGACGATCCGCATCCCGAAGCTCTGATGCCCTGGCTGGAACTGTCCCTGCGTTGCCGTGCGTCCGACGAAGCGCGCCTGGAAGCCGCGCTCGAGGATCTCGGCGCGCTGTCGGTTTCGCTGCTCGATGCCGCCGATGCGGAGAACGAGCGAGCCATCCTCGAACCCGGTGTCGGCGAGCTGCCGTTGTGGCCCGAGATCACGCTGCTCGCCCTGTTCGAGCCGAATACGCCGCCGGAGCTGCTGTTGCATGCGATCGAGGCCTGGGACGGCCGCATCGACCTGAGCAGCGCCACCACCCGCATCGTCGAGGACCAGGACTGGGAACGCGCCTGGATGGACCAGTTCCAGCCCATGCAGTTCGGCCAGCGAACCTGGATCGTGCCCTGGAACCACGAGGCGCCTCCGCAGAGCGAGGGCGGCGCGATCGTGCGGCTCGATCCGGGCCTGGCCTTCGGCAGCGGTACGCACGCGACCACCGCCCTCTGCCTGCAGTGGCTGGACTCGCTCGACCTGCGCGGCAAGGCCGTGCTCGATTTCGGCTGCGGCTCGGGCATCCTCGCCCTGGCCGCCCTCAAGCTCGGCGCCGAACGCGCGGTGGGCGTGGACAACGACCCGCAGGCGCTGCTCGCCAGCGCCGACAATGCCGAGCGTAACGGCATCGGCGGCAAGTTGCAGGTGTTCCTGCCGCAGGACGAACCGGTGGCGACCTATCCGGTCGTCGTCGCCAACATCCTCGCCGTCGCGCTGGAGGCGCTGGCGTCGACACTGGCCGCCCGCGTACAGCCGGGCGGCGTGATCGCGCTGTCCGGCATCCTCCACGGCCAGGAAGGCGAACTGCTGTCGCGTTATTCCGAATGGTTCGACGACCTGCAGGCCGTGCGGCAGGACGACTGGATGCGCATCACCGGAACGCGGCGGGCGTGAGCGACGCGAAGGCGCGCGCGTCGGAAACGCCTGCGGCCGCGCCGGCGGCCAAGCCCGCGCCCGCCTTCGCCAAACCGCCGCAAGCCGTGCGCCGCGACCTGCTGCGCCTCGCCGGCTGGATCGCGGTGCCGCTGCTGCTCGCGCTGCTGGTCGCGCAGGTGCTGCTGGCCGATCGCGCGCGGCTCGGCGCCGACGCCGCCTGGCGGCCGCGCATGCTGGCGCTGTGCCGGCTGGCGGGCTGCACGCTGCCGCCCTGGCGCGAGCCGTCCGCCTTCCACGTCACCGCGCGCGAACTGCGCCCGCATCCGTCCGCGCCCGGCGTGCTGCTGGTGACGGCGACCTTCCGCAACGACGCCCGCTACGCGCAGGCTTGGCCGGCGTTGCAACTGAGCCTGGTGAACCTCGATGGCGAGCCGCTGGGACTGCGCCGCTTCCAGCCCCGCGACTACCTCGGCGCCGAGCCGGGCACCCCGCTGATCGGGCCCGGCCAGTCGGCCAGCGTCACATTGGAAGTGCTCGACCCGGGCAAGCGCGCGGTGAGCTTCGAGTTCGCCTTCCACTGAGACGCCGGTCCACCCACGCGCACCGGTTCTGCGACACAGGGCGCGGCCGCCGCGTGGCGCGCGGCCCGGGCCGGCGGTAGACTGCTCCTCCGCCGCACCCCGAGCCCCCGCGTGAACGCCCTGCAAGCCCTGCGCGCCGAACCGGCGCCGCCCTCGCATCCCCAGCCCGCCCTGCGCGAGTACGTGGCCAAGGCCGTGCGCCGCTACCTGCTGGACCTGGGCGACTGCGACTCGCACGAGCTCTACGACATCGTGCTGCGCGAGATCGAGGTGCCGATGCTGGTGGAAGTGATGCGCCACTGCGAAGGCAACCAGAGCAAGGCCGCCGCCACGCTCGGCCTCAACCGCGCCACCCTGCGCAAGAAGCTCAAGGAATACGGGCTCGCCTGAGCCTGCGCGGCGGCCGGGCATGGCCGCTCGGCTATAATTGGCGTCTCCCCCAGAGGTGCCCGATGGCCGTCGACCGCTTGCCCGTCCGCCGGGCCCTGCTCTCCGTTTCCGACAAGACCGGCCTGCTGCCGCTGGCGCGCGCGCTGGCCGACGCCGGCGTCGAATTGCTCTCCACCGGCGGCACCGCGAAGGCGATTCGCGAGGCGGGCATCGCGGTGCGCGACGTGTCGGAGCTCACCGGCTTCCCGGAAATCATGGACGGCCGGGTCAAGACCCTGCACCCGCGCGTGCACGGCGGCCTGCTCGGTCGCCTGGGCATGGACGAGGCGGTGATGGCCGAGCACGGCATCGCGCCGATCGACCTGCTGGTGGTGAACCTGTATCCCTTCGCTGCCACGGTGGCGAAGGCTGACTGCACGTACGACGACGCGATCGAGAACATCGACATCGGCGGCCCGGCGATGCTGCGCGCGGCGGCCAAGAACCACGAGCGCGTCAGCGTCGTCGTCGATCCCGCGCAATACGCCGGCCTGCTGTCGGCGCTGGCCCAAGGCGGCACCACGCTGGCGCAGCGCCGCGGCTTCGCGGCCGCCGCGTACGCCCACACCAGCGCCTACGACGGCCAGGTGACCGAGTGGCTGTCGCGCCGCGCGGCCGATCCGTCGACGCCGGCCGAGTGGCCTGCCACGCTGCATCCGGCCTTCGAGCTCGCCTCCCCGCTGCGCTACGGCGAGAACCCGCACCAGCGCGGCGCGCTCTACGTCGAGCGCGGCGCCCCGCAGGGCATCGTCGCCACCGCGCGCTTCGTGCAGGGCAAGGAGCTGAGTTACAACAACCTCGCCGACGCAGACGCGGCGCTGGAATGCGTCAAGGCCTTCGAGGCGCCGGCCTGCGTGATCGTCAAGCACGCCAATCCCTGTGGCGTCGCGGTGGCCGCCGACCTGATGCAGGCCTACGACCGCGCCTACGCGGTCGATCCGACCTCGGCCTTCGGCGGCATCATCGCCTTCAACCGGCCGCTCGACGCCGCGACCGCCGGCGAGATCCTCAAGCGCCAGTTCGTGGAGGTGGTGCTGGCGCCGTCCATCGCGGACGACGCGCTACCGCTGTTCGCGAAGAAGCCCAACGTGCGCGTGCTGGCGACCGGCGATCTGCGCCGTAGCGAGGGCCTGGAGTACAAGCGCATCGCCGGCGGCCTGCTGGTGCAGGACGCGGACACCGACGCGCTCACCGCCGCCGACCTGAAGGTGGTGACCAAGCTCGCGCCATCGCCGAAGCAGATGGACGACCTGCTGTTCGCCTGGCAGGTCGCGATGTACGTCAAGTCCAACGCCATCGTCTACGCCCGCGACCTGCAGACCGTGGGCATCGGCGCCGGCCAGATGTCGCGCGTGGTCTCGGCGAAGATCGCCGGCCTCAAGGCCGAGGAAGCCGGTCTCGCCGTGCCCGGCGCGGTGATGGCCAGCGACGCCTTCTTCCCCTTCCGCGACGGCATCGACGCCGCCGCCAAGGCCGGCATCGCCGCCGTCATCCAGCCCGGCGGCTCGATGCGCGACGCCGAAGTCATCGCCGCCGCCGACGAACACGGCATGGCGATGGTCTTCACCGGCCGCCGCCACTTCAGGCACTGACATGAAGATCCTCGTCATCGGCTCCGGCGGCCGCGAACACGCCCTGGCCTGGAAGCTCGCGCAGTCCGCGCGCGTCAGCGAAGTGATCGTCGCGCCCGGCAACGCCGGCACCGCGCGCGAGGCCAAGTGCCGCAACGTCGCCATCAACGCCACCGACCTCGACGCGCTGCTGCAACTGGCGCAGGACGAGGCCGTGCACCTGACGGTCGTCGGGCCCGAAGGCCCGCTGGTGCTCGGCGTGGTGGACCGCTTCCGGGCCGCCGGCCTGCGCATCTTCGGGCCCACGCGCGCCGCGGCGCAGCTCGAGGGCAGCAAGGCCTTCGCCAAGGACTTCCTCGCCCGCCACAAGATCCCGACCGCCTACTACGCCGTGTTCGACGACGTCGAGCTGGCGCTCGAGCATGTGCGTGACGTCGGCGCGCCGATCGTCATCAAGGCCGACGGCCTGGCCGCGGGCAAGGGCGTGGTGGTCGCGATGCAGCTGTGGGAGGCCGAGGACGCCATCCGCGACATGCTCGAGGGCAATGCCTTCGGCGCCGCCGGCTCGCGCGTCGTCATCGAGGAATTCCTCGAGGGCGAGGAAGCCAGCTTCATCAGCATCGTGGACGGCAAGGTGGCGTTGCCGATGGCCACCAGCCAGGACCACAAGCGCGTGCGCGACGGCGACACCGGCCC
>CBININ010000177.1:0-5344 GCA_966250755.1 uncultured Gammaproteobacteria bacterium
GCGCTAGTATAACGGCCGGGCCGCGCCACCCTCCCGAGGCGCCGGCCGCGACCCAGGAACCAACACCGCATGTCCTCTCCCGCCCCCCGCCCGGCCCAGCCCTTCCGCTGGCTCGCCGATGCCCTGCAGCTGGTGCGCGCGCATGCGGGCCTGTTCCTGGTGGCGGCCTCGAGCATGCTGCTGATCGCGCTGTTGCCCGCGCTGCTGCAGAGCTTCGCCGCCTCCGTGCTGCCCAACACGCTGTTCGTGCAGGCCGGCATCTTCGTGCTGTTCACCGTGCTGCTGCTGCCGCCGGTGACCGGCGGCTTCTACCGCCTCTGCGATGCCGCGCAGCGCGGGCAGGCGGTGCGCCCCTCGCAGTTGTTCGAGGTGCTCGCCGACGGGCCCGCCAGCGCGCGGCTGGTGCTGGTGAACCTGGTGTTCCTGCTGTTGCTGGTACTGGGCGTGTTCATGCCGGTGGCGGCGATAGGCGGCGCGCCGCTGGCCGAATGGATGCGGGAGATGATGATCGTGGCGCTGGCGGCGCAGCAGCCCGGCGGCGCCGACGCCGCGGCGCAGGCCTTGCCGCCGATGCCCCCGGGTACCGGCCTGCTGTGCAGTGCGGCCCTGGTGCTGACCTTGTTGATCAACACCGCCAAGGAACTGGCGATGGCGCAGGCGGCACTGAGTTCGCGCGCTCCACTCGACGCGGTGGCCGATGGCGTGCGTGTCGCGCTGCGGCATGCCGGCGCCTTCCTGCTGTTCTACATCCCCGCCTGCCTGATGGCCTTGCTCGGCTTCTTCGCGCTGACCTTGGCGGCGGCGATCGTGGCCGCAATGCTGGGATTGGTCTCCACCGCGCTCGCCTACCTGGTGATCATGCTGGCCGCGGTGGCGGTGGTGCTGGCCTATTACGCGCTGGTGTTCGCCTTCTTCTATCGCGCCTGGCACGCGACCCTGGCCGAAAGCGAAGCGCCGCCCGCGCCACCTGTCGCGACCCACGGCATCGAGCTCTAGATCCCGGCGAGCCGTCCCAACACCTGCAGCACGCCCCACACCGGCGCGAGCACCGCCAGGACACACAGCACCGCCAGCAGCGCGCGGCCCCAACCCGGCAGCGGTCCCGCGGCCGTCACCCGGGTGCCCGCGATCAGGTCGTGCAGGGCGCGACGGTCGCCACGCAGCGCGACCAGCAGGTGCCCGAGGTTGAGCGTGAACCAGCTGGCCAGCCCGGCGACATGGCGCAGCAGGGCACGACCGATCGAAAGCCGGGTGCCCGCGGTGCTCTCCACGCGCAGCCCGAGCAGGCGCTTGCCCGGCGTCGCCTGCCAGCGACTGGCTTCGAAGGCGACGAAGTAGAGCGCGGCGACTGCGCCCGCCAGCAGGCCGACGCGCACGATGGCGGCGCCGAGCTGCCCCACCTGCGCCTGCGCGGCCGCACCCTGCACCGGGTCGGCGAGCAGTTCCTGCGCCATCGCCAGCGGCGAGGCCATGCCGTCGGCGGCCAGCATGCGGTCGAACATCCAGCCCTGCACCTGCGCCAGCCATTCGACCAGCGCCGCACCGGCGCGCGCCAGCGGCGGCCAGGCCAGCCACAGCAGCAGCGGCGAGAGCAGCGCGAAGTCGATCGACCAGGCCAGCGCACGCTGGCCGAAGCCGGCCGCGCGTGGCGTTCCCTCGATGCGCTCGTCGCGCCCGGGGAGCGCCGTGCTCACGGCGCCTGCGGCCCCGCGGTTTCGGCGCGCTGGCGCAGCAGGCGGGCCATCAGGATGCCGGCCTCGTAAAGCAGGCACATCGGCACCGCCAGCATCACCTGCGACAGGCCGTCGGGCGGCGTGATGATCGCGGCGATGATGAAGATCGCGACCACCACGTAGCCGCGCCATTCGGCGAGTTGTTTCGGCGACACCCAGCCGAGGATGACGGCGATCAGCACCGCGATCGGCACCTCGAAGCTGACGCCGCCCGCCAGCAGCATCACCATGATGAAGTTCAGGTACTCGTTGATGTCCGGCATGTTGACCACGCCGGTCGGCGTGGCCGCGATGAACCAGGCGAACATCACCGGCAGGATCACGAAGCCGGTGAAGGCGCAACCGGCGTAGAACAGCAGGGTCGCGGCGACCAGCAGCGGCCGCGCCAGCTTCTTCTCCTTGTCGTACAGGCCCGGCGCGACAAAGGCCCAGAGCTGGTACAGGATCACCGGCGCGGCAAGCGCGATGGCGCTGTAGAACGCCAGCCGCATCGGCGCGAAGAAGCCGGAGGTGATCTGGGTGGCGATCAGCGCGCTGCCGGTCGGCAACCTGGCGCGCAGCGGCTCCGACACCACGGTGTAGAGGTCGTTGGCGAAGGGCAGCAGCGCGACGAAGGCGACGACCAGCGCCAGCACCGCCTTGAGCAGGCGGTTGCGCAGCTCCAGCAGGTGCGCGACCAGGCTCTCGCCGCCCTGCTCGCTCACGGGCGGCGCGCCCCGTCGCCGAACAGGTCTCCGGTGGTCGGTTCGTCCGGTGCGTCCGCTGCCTCCGGCACGGAAGGCGCGGGTTCGCCGGCGGTTTCGGCCACCTCCGGAATCGCCCACGGGCTGGCGGCGTCAGGCGCTTCGCCGCGGGCGTCGGGCGCGATCCCGGCGACAGGCGCAGCGGCATCCGCCGCCGTGCCCGGCGGCTCGACCGCCAGGTCCATGCGCGCCGGCAATTTCGGATCGAGCCCGTCGAACTCCTGCTTGAGGTCCTGGCCCAGGCGCTCCATCTGCGGGCGCAGTTCCTGCACGGGCTCGGTGAACTGGCGCTTGAACTCCTCGGCGGCGAGTTCACGCTCGAGTTCGGACTTGACCGAATACCACTGCGCACGCGCGCGCCGCACCCACAGGCCGGCGAAACGGGCCGCCTTGGGCAGGCGCTCCGGTCCGAGGACGAGGAGCGCGACCACCGCGATGATCAGCAGTTCGCTGAAACCGACGTCGAACATGGGCTTGCCCGGCGCGCCGCGGGGCGCGCTCAGTCCTTGCGGGATTCGTCGCGCAGGTTGGCCTCGGGCTTGTCGGCGGGTTTGTCCTCGCCGTCGCCGTTCATGCCCTTCTTGAAGCCGCGCACGGCGTCGCCGAGGTCGCTGCCGATGTTCTTGAGCCGCTTGGTGCCGAAGATCAGCAGCACGATCACCAGCACGATCAACAATTCCCGCCAACCGATCATCTGCCTGTCCTCGAAGAAATGCGGCCCGTAATCGCGTTACAGGATACTCCAGCCCCGGGCGGACGACTTATTTCGCCGCGTCCGGGCCCTGGCGGACGGTGCTTTCCTCCAGCCGGTCGCGGAAGGCGACGGTGGCGTCCGAGCCATTGCCTGCCCGACCCTCGATGATCGCGCGGGCGGTGTAATCGCCGCCGTACACCGCTTCGTTGGAGTGGTTGTCGATGCCCAGCCGGGTGCCGTCGAGCGAGACGCCGGCGAACAGGCCGCGCGCCCGCGAGTAACTGTAGATGGCGGCCTTGAGCTGCTCGTCGGTGCTGGCCTGGGCGCTGCGGCCGACCGGGCCGGCGGCCACGCTGGCGTCGCCGCCGAGGGTGAACTTGCCGTTGACGATCGAGTTGACACCGCCCTCGGTGCGGAACACCAGGATCACGTCGGCCGACTGCACGCCGGCCTGGAAGCCGACGCTGCCGCCGGTGAGGGTGATGAAGCTGGGGTTGGACCAGGTACCGTCCTTGCCGCGGATGCTGATCAGCCCGCGACCGCGGCGGCCGCCGAACACGAAGCCGGCCTTGACCACGTTGGGGATGACGGCGATGGCATGCGCCTCCTCCAGCAGCTTGCTGGGGATCGAGTCCTCGGGAATGCGCAGGATCTCGCCGAGCACGCGGGTGGCGTCGTTGGCGCGGGCGTCCTCGACCGGGCCGGCGACCGCCGGCAAAGCGCCGAACGCCACGGCCAGGCAGAGCAGCGCGGGGGCGCCGAGGCGATGCAGGAAAGAGCGGGGGGCAGCGGTCATGGGCATCTCCGTGGCAGCGTGGCCGAAGCGGGGTGATGGGGGCCGGCGTGGACCGGTCCTTCATCCGTGGGATGATAGTTTGAGTCACCCACCCGCGGAACAGTTCCCGCCCATGAGGCCGAGATGAGCCCACGCTTTCGCGCCGGCGTCGCGGCCGCGCCCGCCGCCCGCCCGGTGCTGGTGCTGGCCAACCTCGGCACCCCCGCCGCTCCCACCGCGGGCGCGGTGCGCCGCTACCTGGCGCAGTTCCTGCACGACTGGCGCGTGGTCGAGCTGACCCGCTGGCTGTGGTGTCCGATCCTCCATTTCATCATCCTGCCGATCCGTTCCGGCAAGGTGGCGAAGAAGTACGCCGGCATCTGGACGCCGAAGGGCTCGCCGCTGCTGGCGCTGTCGCAGGAGCTCGCCGCGGAGATGCAGCGGCAACTGCCGGCCTTCGAGGTAAGGCTCGGCATGCGCTACGGCGAGCCGTCGATCGCGGGCCAACTGCGCGCCGCGCACGATGCCGGCGCCACGCGGCTAATGGTGCTGCCGCTGTACCCGCAGTACGCGGCCTCGACCGTGGCCTCGGTGCACGACGCGGTGTTCGACGAGTTGAAGCGCTGGCGCGTGGTGCCGGAGTTGCGCCTGCTGCGCGACTACCACCTCGACGGCGGCTGGCTCGATGCCTTGGCCGACAGCGTGCTTGCGCACTGGGCCGCCCACGGCCGCGGCGAACGGCTGGTCATGAGCTTCCACGGCCTGCCGCAGCGCCATGTCGACGCCGGCGATCCCTATCGTGCCCAGTGCGAGGCCGGTGCGCGCGCGCTGGCGCAGCGGCTCGGGCTCGACGACGGGCAGTGGGTGCTGAGCTTCCAGTCGCGCTTCGGTCGCGAGCGGTGGCTCGAGCCCTACACCGACGCGACGCTGCGCGGCCTGGCCCAGGCCGGCGTGAAACGCGTTGACCTGGTCTGCCCGGGCTTCGCGGTGGATTGCCTGGAGACGCTGGAGGAGAACGCGATCGAGAACGTCGCGATCTTCCGCGCCGCCGGCGGCGAGGCGGTGGCCTACATCCCCTGCCTGAACGCGACGCCGGCGCATGCGGCGGCGCTGGCGGCGATCGCGACGCGCGCGGCGGCGGACTGGCGGGCATGAGCGCCGAGATCCGCCTGGCCACCCGCCGCGGCGAGCTGACCGCGCTGCGCAGCGGCAATCCCGAGGGCCCGAAACTGCTGGCCCTGCACGGCTGGCTCGACAACGCGGCGAGCTTCATCCCGCTGCAACCGCATCTGGCCGACTTCGACCTCGTGGCGCTCGACCTGCCGGGCCACGGCGGCAGCGCCCATCGCGCCCGCGGCTACGACTACGTGTTCGTGGACTGGATCCACGACGTGCTCGA
>CBININ010000178.1:0-5343 GCA_966250755.1 uncultured Gammaproteobacteria bacterium
CGATCATCAGCTGCTCGCGCACCAGGTCCACGCCGGTGACCATCTCGGTGACCGGGTGCTCGACCTGCACGCGGGTGTTCATCTCGATGAAGTAGAACTGCCCGTCCTGGTAGAGGAACTCGAAGGTGCCGGCGCCGCGGTAGCCGATGCGGATGCAGGCGTCGGTGCAGATCTTGCCGATGCGCGCGCGCTGCTCCTCGGTGATGCCCGGGGCCGGCGCTTCCTCGACCACCTTCTGGTGGCGGCGCTGCATCGAGCAGTCGCGCTCGCCCAGGTGGATCGCGTTGCCCTGGCCGTCGGCGAGCACCTGGATCTCCACGTGGCGCGGGTTCTCCAGGAACTTCTCCATGTAGACCATGTCGTTGCCGAAGGCCGCCTTGGCCTCGGCGCGGGTGGTGGCGATGGAGGACATCAGCGCGGCTTCCTCGCGCACGACTCTCATGCCCCGACCGCCGCCGCCTCCGGCGGCTTTCACGATGATCGGGTAGCCGATCTCGCGGCCCAGGCGCAGCGCCTCGGCCGCGTCGTCGCCGACCGGCCCGCCGCTGCCGGGCACGCAGGGCACGCCCGCGTCCTTCATGGCGCGGATCGCCTCGACCTTGTCGCCCATCATGCGGATGACGTTGGCGGTCGGGCCGATGAAGACGAAGCCCGAGGACTCGACGCGCTCGGCGAAGTCCGCGTTCTCGCTCAGGAAGCCGTAGCCCGGGTGGATCGCCGAGGCGTCGGTGACTTCCGCCGCGGCGATGATCGCCGGGATGTTGAGGTAGCTCTCGCTCGAGGGCGCCGGACCGATGCAGACCGACTCGTCGGCCATGGCCACGTGCTTGAGGTTGCGGTCGACGGTGGAATGCACCGCGACGGTCTTGATGCCGAGGGCGTGGCAGGCGCGCAGGATGCGCAGCGCGATTTCGCCGCGGTTGGCGATGACGACTTTCTTGAGCATGGCGTCAGGCGATCACGAACATCGGTTCGTCGAACTCGATCGGCTGGCCGCTGGTGACCAGGATCGCGCGCACGGTGCCGGAGACGTCGGCCTCGATGGGATTGAACATCTTCATCGCCTCGATGATGCCGAGGGTCTCGCCGGCCTTGACGGTCTGGCCGATCTTCACGAAGGGCGGCGAGTCCGGGTTGGGCGAGGAATAGAAAGTGCCGACCATGGGCGAGCGCACCATGTGGCCGTCGGGCACGTCCTTGCCGTTCTTGCCGACCTGGGCCTCGGTGGCGGTGGCGGCGACCGCGGGCATCGGCTGCGCGGCCGGGCGCGGGTCGACCGGCGCGGGCGCCGGCGCATGCATCGGCGCGGCGTGGCTCAGCATCACCGGGCCATGGGCGGAGTGGCGGGCCAGGCGCACCGACTCCTCGCCTTCCTTGATTTCGAGCTCGGCCAGGTTGGATTTGTCGAGCAGGTCGATCAGCGCTTTGATCTTGCGAAGGTCCATGCAGGCCTCGTGGTGCTTAAAGGGTAGGGGGAATTACTCGGCGTCGGGCTCGCCGGCCGACGGATGGTCGGCCAGGCGGCGGATGACGTGCTCGAGTGCGTAGCGGTAGCTGTCGGCGCCGCAGCCGCTGATGACGGCCTTGGCCAGGTCGCTGAAATACGACTTGTGGCGGAAGGGCTCGCGGGCGTGCGGGTTGGAGAGGTGGATTTCCACGAACGGAATGCGGCTGGCGGCCAGCGCATCGCGCAGGGCCACCGAGGTGTGGGTGAAGGCCGCGGGGTTGATGAGCACCCAGGCCACGCCCTCGTCCATGGCGGCCTGCACGCGGTTGACCAGGTCATGCTCGGCATTGGACTGGAAGCTCTCGACCGAGTGGCCGCAGTCCTCGGCGCGCTCGATCAGCCGGGCGTCGATCTCGGCGAGGGTGGTGCGGCCGTACACCGCGGGCTCGCGCACGCCAAGCAGGTTGAGGTTGGGTCCATGCAGGACGAGGATCTTGGCCACGGCGCCTCCCGAGCGGACGGGCACTATGCCCCGGGCCGGGAAGGCTTGTCTAGCGTACGGTGCGAGTTGTCCGCAGATGCCGGCCGTTTGACCGGCAAAGCGCCCAGCGGCCCTATTCGGCGGCGGCCGCCAGCCAGCCGTCCAGGTCGGCGGCGGACTTGAAGGCGCCGATGCGCACCGCCTTCAGCCGCCCGTCGGATCCAACGAGTGCGCTGAAGGGCAGAACGCCCGCGCGGTTGCCCAGCCGCACCGAGCTGTCCTGCGGCCCGGGCATCTCGAGCGGCAGCGGGCCCGGCATGGGATCCCGGGCCACGAACGCCCTCGCTTCGGCCGCGGAATCCAGTGCAACCGGGATCAGCGCGAAGCCGGGCCCCCGCTGGCGAGCTTCCTCCAGAAGCAGCGGCAGCTCTTCGCGGCAGGGCGCGCACCAGCTGGCCCAGTAGTTGATCAGGGTGGGCTTGCCGGCAACGGGCAGCGTGACGCGATCGCCGGAAAGCGTCGGCAGTTCGAACGGGGCCACCACGTCGCCCGGATGCAGGCTGGCTGGGTCGGCGAAAGCCTTCTGCAACGTCCATTGCCCCAGCGGCGATGCCAGCAGCGGCCCCCACCCATTGAGGGCCACGCTCGCCGCCAGGCCCAGGACGCCTGCCACCAGCGCCGCCGCCAGCATCAGCAAGCCGGACCGGACCTTCACTGCGCCGCTGCCGGCGCCAGCGCCTGTTCGATCATCCGCGCCGTGAGCAGCTGCGGCAGCTTGCGGCCCGGGCCGCCGCCGGCGGGATAGACGACGTACAGCGGCACGCCCGGCGAGTGGAACTCGTCGAGGTAGGCGCTGATCGCCGGGTCCTGGTCGGTCCAGTCGCCGACCAGGTACACGGTGCCGGTGCGCTGCAGCAGCGCCTTGAAGGCGTCGGTGCGCAGCACCGCCTTCTCGTTGACCTTGCAGGTGATGCACCAGTCCGCGGTCATGTCCACGAACACCGGCTTGCCGTCGGCGCGGGCGTCGGCGAGCGCCTGCGGCGACCACGGCAGGCTGCCGTCGGCGCGCGGCGCCTTCGAGGACGTTGCGGCGGCGTTCGCGGAGGCAGGTTTGGCGACACGTGTTGCCGCCACCAGCCCCGCGACCGCGAGCGCCAACATCAGCAGCGCCACCCCGCGGCGACCGGCGCCGCCTTCGGCGTAGCGTTGCTTCTCCCACCACCACAGGCCCAGCGCCAGCAGCACCGAAGCCACCAGCAACAGCGCCAAGCCGTCCACGCCGCGCTGCTTGCCGAACACCCAGGCCAGCCACACCGCGGTCAGGTACATCGGCAGCGCCAGCCAGTGCTTGAGCGTGTCCATCCAGGCGCCCGGCTTGGGCAGCGCGGCCGCCAGCCCGGGCACGAAGCCGATCAACAGGAAGGGCAGGGCCAGGCCGAGGCCGAGCGCGAGGAACACCGCCATCGCCTGCGCCACCGGCGCCACGAAGGCATAACCCAGCGCGCCGGCCATGAAGGGCGCCGTGCACGGGCTCGCCACTACCACCGCCAGCACCCCGGTAAAGAAATCGCCAGCCGCGCCCGAACGCTCGGTCAGGCCCTGGCCCAGGCCGGTCCACGAAGTCCCGATCTGGAACAACCCGGACAGGTTGAGGCCGATGCCGAACATCAGCAGCGCCAACACGCCAACCACCGCCGGCTGCTGCAACTGGAAGCCCCAGCCCAGCGCCAGCCCGGCGCCGCGCAAGGCGAGCACGGCCGCGCCCACCGCGGCGAAGGCCGCCAGCACGCCGGCGGTGTACCAGAGCGCGTGCGCCCGCGCGTGCGCATGACTGCGGCTCGATTCGGCCAGGCCGAGTGCCTTGAAGCTGAGCACCGGCAGCACGCAGGGCATCAGGTTGAGGATGAGGCCGCCGGCCAGCGCCAGCAGCAGCGACAGCCACAGGCCCGGGCTGGCATGGCCCTCGCCGGCGACCGGCGCTGCCGACGCCGCGGCGGGCGTGGTAGCGACCTCGCCGAGGCTTGCCACGCCGGCACCGGCCGGCAGGGCGACCTGCAGCGTGCGCGTCATCGGCGGGTAGCAGATGCCGTTGTCCTGGCAACCCTGGAATTTCGCCCGCAGGGTCAAGGTCTGCGCGGCGGTGATCTTGCGGGCGACGCCGATGGGAATTTCGGCGAGATCGAACCACACCGCCACCTCGCCGAAGTGCTCGTCCTTGTACGAGCGCGTGGCCGGAAAGCGCGGCGCGGCCAAGGCCACGCCTTCCGCCCCGACGAGGTCGAAAGCGGTCTTGTCGCGATAGAGGTAGTAGCCGGGCGCCGGCGTCAGCCGCACCAGCAATTCGCCGGGGGTGTTGGCGATGGCCTCGAAGCGGAAGGCCTCGGCCTCGGGCAAGGCCTCGCCGGGCGCGGCGATCGCCGGACCGCCCAGGGCGGCGAGCGGGTCCGCCGGCGTGGCCGCGGCAGTGTCGGCCGTGGGCAGGCTGACGGTCAGTATGCGGGTCTGTGGCGGATAACAGACGCCGAGGTCGGCGCAGCCCTGGTACTTCACCTTGAGTTTCACGGCACCCAGTGCCGGGTCGGCCGCGCCCAGCTGCACCGCCGTCACCGCGCCGCGGTAGGTCTCCACATCGCCGAAGAACTCGTCGCGGTGCTTTTCGCCTTCCGGCAAGCTGGCCTTGCCACTGGCGGCGAAGGCCGGGTCCAGCAGCTCGACCGAGAAGCGGTGGCGGTACAGGTAGTAGCCCGGGGCGATCGCCCAGTTGAGCTCGATCCGGTCGCGGGAGGGCGCGCTGGCCTGCAGCACGTAGGCCTGGTCCACCGGCAGCAGGTCGGATTCGTCGGCGGCGTGGGCCGGCAGGACCGGCAGCAGCGCGAGGACGGCCCAGGCCAGGGCCTGGCGGAAGGGATTGGACATTCGGTTTCCGGTGGGGCGGTCCCGCCCGGGCGGGGGGATCCGGTCGCTTGGAGCCCTCATTATCCCCGGAAGTTCGCGAAATCGGCGTCGTCCCCCTTGAACCGGCGAGCCCCGGCCTCATTGAGGGGCGGTCGCAGGTTGGCCCCCGGGCCGGCCCGCGCGTTAAACTTTGGCACTCACCGGGGTCGAGTGCTAACAGCGCGACCCCTTTCCACAGCACACGAGGACAAGCATGAACATCAAGCCGCTGCACGATCGCGTGGTCATCAAGCGCATGGAAGAGGAGAGGATGTCGGCGGGCGGCATCGTCATCCCCGATTCGGCCACCGAGAAGCCGATCCGCGGCGAAGTGATCGCCGTCGGCGAGGGCAAGCCCCTGGACAACGGCTCGGTCCGCGCCCCCAAGGTCAAGGCCGGCGACAAGGTCCTGTTCGGCAAGTACGCCGGCACCGAGGTCAAGCTCGACGGCACCGACTACCTGGTGGTGAAGGAAGACGAC
>CBININ010000179.1:0-5342 GCA_966250755.1 uncultured Gammaproteobacteria bacterium
GAGGACGTCCCGGGCACGCTGTTCTCGCGTGGCGCGGACTCGACCTCCTGGTCGCACACCTACAACGCCTACGCCGGTGGTCCGATCATCAAGGATCGCCTGTTCATGTTCGTCAGCGCCGAGTGGACCAAGATCAAGTCCGAGACGGCCTCGGTCGAGGGCGCGACGGAGCGTCGTACCGACAACACCAACGACATCCCGAAGCTGTACGCCAAGATCGACTGGAACATCACCGACAACCACTTCCTCGAGTTCACCTACCTGGGTGAGCGCAACGACACCTCGGGCGAGTACCGCCAGTACGATTTCGAGACGGGCGAAGTGGGTGACGTGATCGCCGGTTCCAACCCGGACGATTTCCGCCAGACCAACGAGTACGCGATCCTCAAGTACACCGGCTACCTGACCGACAACCTGACCGCCAGCATCACCTACGGCAAGGGTCGCCTGGTCAAGTCGCAGATCAACCCGTCGGTGCTGCCGGGCATCCCGTTCATCAGCAACCCCAGCCTGCAGAACCCGGCCATCGTGGGTAGCAACTTCATCACCAACAACCAGGGCGGCTTCACCGCCATCGACGCCGAGGACCGTACCCACGGCCTGCGCGCCGACCTGGAGTGGGTGATCGGCGACCACACCCTCACCGCCGGTATCGACGACATCACCTTCGATGCCGAGAACGAAGGTTCCGACCAGCCGATCACCCGCTGGATCTACAACCGCGCGACCGGCGCCATCGTCAGCGGCCACGTCGGCAGCCCGGTGACCGGGGGCAACCCGAACGGCTACTACGTCTACGAGCTGATCTTCAAGACCGCCACCAGCATGTCGCTGAAGCAGGACGCCTGGTACCTGGAAGACCGCTGGCAGGTGACGGACAACTTCCTGCTGTCGCTCGGCGTGCGCAACGACGCCTTCCAGAACACCAACAACTTCGGCGAGAAGTACCTCGACGCGAAGAACCAGTGGGCGCCGCGCATCGGCTTCGCCTGGGACGTGAATGGCGACTCGAGCTTCAAGGTCTTCGGTAACGCCGGCCGCTACTTCCTGGCCATGCCGAACAACGTGGCGATCCGTGGCGCCTCGGCGTCCACCTTCACCCGCGAGTACTTCACCTACACCGGCATCGCTTCCGACGGCACGCCCACCGGCCTGACCCCGGTTCCGCGCACCGACGGCGGCACCGGTCCGTTCTCGGCCAACGGCGAGTACGGCCAGCCGATCGACGTGCTGTCGTTCGCCCCGTCCGACCTGAAGAACATGTACCAGGACGAGTACATCCTCGGCTTCGAGGCCCAGCTGACCGACAACTGGATGATGGGCGTCAAGCTCACCAACCGCCAGCTCAAGTCCGCGATCGACGATATCTGCGATCCGGGCCAGATGGCGGAAGTGCTCGATGAGCGTGGCATCGATCCGGACTCGGTCGAGATCCCGGGCTGCTTCATGTTCAACCCGGGCGGCACGAACACCTTCAGCCTGGCGAACATCGACGAGGACGGCGAGTACACCGGCGAGCGCACCGAGATCGTCATGACCTCCGACGACTGGGGCTTCCCGGATCCGATGAAGCGCGAGTACAAGGGCGTGGACGTGTACTTCGAGCATGCCTTCGACGGCAAGTGGGAAGCCCGCGTCGACTACACCTGGAGCAAGAGCTCGGGCAACATGGAAGGCCAGGTCAAGTCCGAATTCGGCCAGGCCAACATCTCGAAGACGCAGGATTGGGATGCGGCCGAGATCATGACCTTCGCCAACGGCTACCTCGCCAACGACCGTCGCCACCAGCTGAAGGCCCGCGGCAGCTACCAGCTGACCGACGAGCTGTTGATCGGTGCGAACATCCGCATCCAGTCGGGTGCGCCGATCAGCTGCCTTGGCCAGTTCAACCCGGGCAACATCGACGAGAACAGCGCCGATGCGGATCCGATCGGTTACGGCCCCAGCTACCACACCTGCTTCGGCAAGGTGGCCAAGCCGGGCGCGCTGCGCACGCCGTGGACCAAGACGATCGACGTGGGCCTGCTGTACCGCCCGAACTACTTCGACAAGAAGCTCGCGCTCGGCGTGCAGGTGCGCAACCTGCTCAACGCGCGCAAGGCGACCCAGGTCGACGTGACGTCGGAAGAGACTGCCTACACCGTCTCCAACACCTACCTGCTGCCGATCGGCCTGCAGGCTCCGCGTACCGTCACCTTCACGGCGGCGTACGACTGGTAATGCGTCATCCCATGGCGGGCTTCGGCCCGCCATGGCCTGGAAAGTTCAGGACCCGGTCCCCGCGAGGGGACCGGGTTTTTTCTTGTCCCGCCGCCGGCTCCGGCGCGCCCGCTTAAACCTTTTGGCGCCCGGCCACGTCACAGACGTATGCTCAGCCTCGCCATGACCCTGGAATCGCCCGCCGCCACGCCCGGCCTCGCCGTCGAGGACGGCGACCACGGCCTGGCCCGCGCCGCCGGGATGGGCGACGCCCGCGCCTTCGAGTCCCTGTACCGCAAGCATTCGCGCCGGATCTACGCGGTCGTCTGGCGCCTGGCCGGCGGCCAGGCCGCGCGTGCCGACGACCTGGTGCAGGAAACCTTCATCCGCGCCTGGCAGGCGCTGCCGGCCTTCCGCTTCGAAAGCGCCTTCTCGACCTGGCTGCACCGCATGGCGGTGAACACCGCGCTGATGCAGCTGCGCAAGCGCGCCGGTGGCGAGGATTCGGAAACCGACGACAGCCTGCTCGAAGCCGTGCCCACCAGCGACACCGCCGGCCAGCGCACGCGCGAACGCCTGGACCTCGAGCGCGCCGTCGCGACCCTGCCCGAACGCGCCCGCGCCGTGCTGGTCCTGCACGACATCGAGGGCTGGAAACACGAGGAGATCGCCGCCGAACTCGGCATGGCGGTCGGCAGTTCGAAGGCCCAATTGCACCGCGCCCGCAAGTTGCTCCGCGAGCGCCTGGGAGAAGACCATGACCGAGACTGACCTGCGCTGGCAGCTGCGCCAGCTGCCCCGCGAGATCGAGCCCCCCCGCGACCTGTGGCCGGGCATCGCCGCGGCCATCGCACGGCGTCCCGTGCCGCGCGCGCACCGCTGGATGTTCCCCTCGCTGGCGATGGCCGCGTCGGTGCTGGTGGTGGCCGGGCTGGCCTGGAAGCACCTGGGATCGGGCGTGCCGGCGGTGCCGGTCGAAGCCGCCGCGGACACCTCCGCGCTGGTGGTGGCGACCGAATCGCGCGCGATCACCGACGAATACCAGGCCGCCCTGCGCCAGTACAAGGGCGCGCCGGTGCCCGCCGCGCTCGAGCCCACGCTGGGTGAGCTCGACCGCAGCGTGGTGCAGATCCAGCGGGCCATCGCCCGCGACCCCGATTCGGTGTTCCTGCTCGAGCAGTTGCGCCGAACCTATTCGACCCGGCTGGCGCTGACCCAACGCGCCGTCACCGGTTGACGCCCATTCCAGGAGAAGTCCCATGTCCCGCACGCTGTCGCTTGCCATCGCCGCCGCCCTCGCCTTCGCCGCCTTGCCGGCACTCGCGGGCACGCCCATCAACCAGACCCGCCCGCTCAAGCCCACCGGCGAGGTCCATGTCGAGAACATCAAGGGTCGCATCGTGGTGCGGACCTGGGCACGACCGGAGGTGCGCGTCACCGGCACCCTCGGCAAGGGCGCCGAGAAGCTCGAGGTCGAAGGCGACCAGGACTCGCTCGACATCTCGGTGCGCTACCCCAACACCCGCGGCGGCTGGAACTTCTGGGGCCGCAGCGACAACGGCGCCGAGCCGACGATCCTGGAAGTCATGGTGCCGCAGCGTGCCTCGCTCGACCTCGAAGCGGTGGCCGCCGACGTCGACGTCCAGCAGATGGCGGGTGCGCGCCTGTCCGCCTCGAGCGTGAGCGGCAATGTGACGGTCACCGCCTCGTCGCCGGGCGAGGCCGAGCTGGAGAGCGTGAGCGGCGACATCCTCGCCCGCATCACCACTTCGCGCGCGCAGGTCGAAAGCGTCAGCGGCGACGTCGACCTGCAGGGCGGCCTCGACGGCGAGGTGTCGATGGAGAGCGTCTCCGGCGACCTGACCCTGGTGGCGAAGTCGCTGTCGCAGCTCGAGATCAATTCCGTGTCGGGCGACGCCAACGTGCGCACCGCGCTGCGGCCCAACGCCAGCGTCAAGGGCGAGACGCTCAGCGGCACGCTCGCCTTGCGCCTGCCGCGCGCCACCGGCGCGCGACTGCACGTGGAAACCTTCAGCGGCGACATCGACAGCCCCGCCGGAAACGTCAGGCGCGAGGAGCACGGTCCCGGCAAGTCGCTCGACACCCGGCTCGGCGACGGCAGCGGCGACATCAACCTGGAGAGTTTCTCCGGCGACGTCAGGATCACCCTCGAGTAGGCGGCCTCAGCCGAGGTACAACAGCGCGGCCATCGCCAGCAGGAACAGCGCGAACACGCGCCGCAGCGCCAGCCCGCCGATGCGATGGGCCAGCGCCGCGCCGCGCGGCGCCATCCACGCCGAGGTCAGGCTGATGCCGATGGCCGCCGGCAGGAAGACGTAGCCCAGGCTACCCGCGGGCATGCCCACCGCCGGCCCGTGCGTCGCGTAGCCCGCCGCCGCCGCCAGCCCGATCGCCACGCCGCAGGCGCTCGAGGATCCCACGGCCCGCACCGGCGCCAGGCCGAGCATGATCAGCAGTGGAACCGTCATGCTGCCGCCGCCGATACCGACCAGGGCCGACACTGCGCCGATCGCGATGCCGGCCAGCGCGAGCCCGGCACCGCGCGGCGGATCGGCGTCGGCGTGGTGCGCGCGCGGCATCCCGACCAGCAGCTGCACGGCCGCGAGAACGCAGTAGCCGACCACGAACAGCTTGAGGCTGTCGCCGGGCAGGCGCGTGGCGACCGCGCTGCCGAGCCAACCGCCCACGAGCAAACCGGGCACCAGCCAGCACACGCTCGGCCACGCCACGGACCCGCGCGCGGCATGCGCCCGCGCCGAGGCCAGCGAAGTGATGACGACGCTCGCCAACGAAGTCGCCAGCGCCGCGTGCATCGCGGCCGAGGCGGGCACGCCCTGGCCAGGCAGGATCAGCACGAGCGCGGCCACCAGCACCAGGCCGCCGCCGACGCCCAGCAGCCCGGCCAGCAAGCCGGCCGCGAGGCCAAGCGCCGGATACAGCAGCCATTCAATCGGCATCGGTCATTCCTTGGCCTGCACACGCCATCCGCTAGACTGGAACCCATGATCTCACGACGCCTGATCCTGCAAGGCGGCCGCGCCATGCTGGCGCTCGCGCTGGCCTGCGTGATGCCTTCCGCCACCTGCGCGCAGGACGCCGACCGCCGCGCGCGCCTGCGCGCC
>CBININ010000180.1:0-5264 GCA_966250755.1 uncultured Gammaproteobacteria bacterium
ACCTGAATAGATTCAATGGCCTGTAGCCGGAATGCGAATCCGGGTGCCGGCACCATGGCAAGGAGCTGTTGATGCCGGCACGGATGAAGGCGGCGCGGACCTCTCGCTGGCTGGCGATGCTGGCCCTGGCCGGCGGCGTGTCCACCCTGCTCGGTTGGCTGGTCGGCGTGCCGCAACTCGCCGACTGGTTCGGTACCGGCATCCCGCAGCTTCCCAACAACGCCCTGGCCACCGCCGCGGGGGGCTCGGCCCTCCTGTTGCTGGTCACCGGGCGCCGCGCGTTCGCCGCGCCACTGGCCCTGTTCGTTGCCCTGCTCGGTGGCGCCACCCTGGCCGAACACCTCGGCGCCCGCGACCTCGGCATCGATCGCCTGCTGCTCACCCACGACTGGGGCATGGCGGTGTCGTCCGCGCCCGGCCGCATGGGCCCGCCGGCCTCGACCGCCTTCCTCGTGCTCGGCCTCGGCCTGCTGGCCGCGCTGTGGCCGCGCAGCCGCGGCATCGCCGCGATCGCCGCGCAACTGGCGCTGTGGATCGCACTGCTCGCCTTGATCGGTTACCTGCTGGGGGCGCAGCCGCTGTACTCGATTCCCCGCTACACGGTGATCTCCCTGCAGAGCACGATCACCCTGCTTGCGCTGGGCGGGGGGCTGCTGTTGTCGCTGGAGGACCGCCAGCCGATGCGCTCGATCCTCGCGCCGACCGCGTCGTCGCGGCTGATCCGCCGGGTGTTCCCGGGCATCCTGCTGGTGCCGGTGGCGCTGGGCTGGTTTGCCGTGCGCGGGCTGGGCGCGGGCCTGTACGACAACGGTTTCGCGATGGCGGCGGTCGTGCTGGGCGTGATGATGGTGTTGACGGGCCTGCTGTGGTGGTCGGCCGCGGCCGTCAACGAGCACGAGCAGCGCCTGCAGGACAGCCGCAGCGAACTGGCGATGTCGCTGTCGGAACTCGAGCGCGAGGACCGGCGCAAGAACGAGTTCCTCGCCACCCTCGCGCACGAGCTGCGCAACCCGCTCGCGCCGATCCGCACCGGACTGGCGGTGCTGGGCCGCGCCGACGCCGACCCGGAACTGGCGGCAAGCACGCGCGCGATGATGGACCGGCAGGTGCGGCACATGGTGCGCCTGATCGACGACCTGCTGGACCTGAGCCGCATCACCCGCGACCGCATCGAACTGCGGATGGACGCGGTATCGCTGCGCGGCGTGCTCGACCAGGCGCTGGAGGCCTGTGCACCGATGTACGAACACGCGCGTCAGTTGCTGGTGGTCGATCCGCCGGCGGAGGCGCTGCGCGTGCACGGCGACGCCGCGCGGCTGGTGCAGGTGTTCTCCAACCTGCTCACCAATGCCAGCAAGTTCACCCCGCCCGGTGGCCGCATCGAGGTCAGCCACCGCGTCGAAGGCAGGCTGGCGATCGTGGCGGTGAAGGACACCGGGCGCGGCATCCCGGCCGACCGGCTCAACGATGTATTCGAGATGTTCACCCAGCTTTCGTCGCCGCTCGACCGCCACCACGGTGGGCTCGGCATCGGCCTGACGCTGTCGCGGCGGCTGGTGCAGATGCATGGCGGCCAGCTCGCCGTGGCCAGCGACGGCGAGGGCCGCGGCAGCACGTTCTCGGTGAGCCTGCCCCTGCTCGATGCCGAAGGCTGAGGGTCAGCGGCAGGATGCGGGTTCCGCGCGCAGGCCTTCCGCGGCGACGACGGGCCGCCAGTCGAAGCCCGGCGGGGCGGCGAGGTCGATCCACCATTGCGAAACCGATTCAGTGCGCGGCTCCATCGTCGGCGCATAGCCCAGCGCGGCCACCGCGTCGCGGCGCTGGGTGGCGTTGGCGAGGTCGCGGAACAGGCCGAGGGAAATCGAGTCCCGCTGCGGCCCCGCGGTAATGACGTAATAGTCGGAGATGCCGCGCTCCGACAGCGCGCGCGCGACCTGCAGCGCTTCGGCACGCGAGCCGGCGGGCGGCAGGAACACGCGGTAGCCACGCAGCGCCACCGCCGGCACCTCGCGGAACTGGATGCGCTCGACCCGCGGCAACAAGCGGTCCATGGCCTGGCGCAAGTCGGCCGGGGTCTCGAAGGGGCCCAGGCTGAGGCAGCGCGCGTCCGGCGACAGCGGCGCCGGCGCCTCGGCAAGTTCCGCGGAGGCTTCGGCGGCGGGGCGACGTTCGACTTCCGACAACAGGCGCAGCGTCGGCACGCCGGGCTCGGTGGGCGACACGGCCGGCGGCGCCGGCTCGCGGTGGGCCGCCCACCACGCCGCCACGCCGAGGTTCATGCACAGCAGCAGGAGCAGCAGCGATCGCAGCAGCATCAGTCGCCGCCCGCTTGCGCATAGGCGGCCAGGCCGTCGAGCACCAGGCCCGGCGTGCGTCGGCTGCGCGACGCGGCCACGCCGGTGAACAGATCGGCGGCGCCGCCACCGAGCAGCAGCATCGGTTCGACGCCAAGCCTCGCCTGCGCGTTGCGCAGCGCGTGCTCGACCAGGCCGACGGCGGCCTGCGCACAACCGGAGGCGATGGCATCGCCGGTGTCGCCGGCGAAATCCGCTACCGCGCCGCGCGGCACGTCGAGCGCGGCGAAGCGCTCCGCCAGCGCGTCGCGCATCGTGTCGGGCATCGGTGCGATCAGGCCGCCAAGGTGTATGCCGTCGGCCTGCAGCAGGTCCGCGGTCAATGCGCTCCCGGCGGATACCAGCAACCACGGGCCGTCGTCCCGGCGGCTCGCCGCCAGCAGGGCCAGGAAGCGATCCACCCCCAGCCTCGAGGGCTCGCGATAGGCGACCTGCAGCGAGCCCAGGCGTGCGTGGCTGCGCGCGCGATGCACGGCGTAGCCGGCGGCCTGCAGCGCGGCCTCCACCGCCGTTGACACCCCGGTGGGCGCGACCGAGGCGATCCATGCTTCGTCGCCGGGGTGCGCGGGCCCGAGGTGGGCGATCAAGCGCACCGGCAACGCGGCGTCATGGGTGTCGAGCGCGACCGGATGCTCGGTCGCCCCGGCGCGCGCGAATTTCAGGCGCGTGTTGCCGACATCCAGCAGCCAGCGTGTCGCTGGGTTGGCAACGGCGCTCATGCCGGCCGCACGCTCGCCTCGCCGGCGTAGTGGTCGTGGACGCGGCCGTCGACGTGGCGCAGCCGCAGCGCGCCGTCGGCGGCGATGCCCAGGCACAGGCCGAGCACGTGGGTGTCGCCCTCGGTCAGTCGCAGCGTCTGCCCGACCAGCGCGTCGAGCGCCTGCCAGCGCGGCAGGAAAGGCGCCAGGCCTTCGATGTCGAAGACCGCCAGCGCCGGCACCAGGTGTTCGAGCAGGGTGGCCACCACGAGATTGCGAGGCGGCGGCGCGATGAAGGAGGCGAGCTCGCACCAGGGCTGATCGATCATCGCGGCGGCCTCCGGCGGCAAGCGCAGGTTCAAGCCGAAGCCCACCACCGCACTGCAGGCCGCGCGTTCCGCGCGCAGGTTGACCAGGATGCCGCCGAGCTTGCGGCCGTCCACCACCAGGTCGTTGGGCCACTTCAGCCGCACCGCGCCGGCGCCCAGCGCGTGCAGGGCCTCCGCCAGCGCCACGCCAACGGCCAGGCTGAGGCCGGCCATCGCCGGGGCATCGCGTTCGAAGCGTCGCGACAGGCTGCAGGCAATCGCCGCGCCGGGCGGCGAGATCCAGCGCCGCCCGCGCCGACCCTGCCCCGCCGTCTGGCGCTCGGCCAGGAACACGGCGCAGCCGCGGGTCGGCACCGCGACCGCCAGGGCGTCGGCCTGGGTCGAGGCCGTCTCCTGCGCGACCTGCAGGCTGGCCACTTCCTGGGCGACGCTCGCCGGCAGGGCTGCCAGGATCGCCTCGGCATCGAGCCGGTCCGTCGCCATCGTCATGGCGCGCCTCGACCACGCGCCGACCACCAGCGCCCGATCACCCGCGCGCGCTCGAAGCGCGGCTCGGTGCCGGCGCGCAATCGCGCCAGGTTCGAGCGGTGGGTCCAGGTGAGGTAGGCCGCGACCGTCACGGCGAATGCCAGCCGTGGCGGCGAGGCGCCGGCAAGGAAACCGAAGATCGGCAGGCTGATGCCCGCCAGCACCGTCGACAGGCCCACGTAGCCGCCGCAAGCCAGCGCAACCAACCAGGTGCCCAGCACCGCGGCCAGGGCCTGCGGCCAGAGCACGGCGAGCACGCCGACCACCGTCGCCGCACCCTTGCCGCCGCGCAGGCCGTGGAAGAGCGGCCATACGTGCCCCGCCACCGCGGCGAAGCCGCAGGCCAGCGGCCAGGCCTCGCCCGGCAGCGCCCAGCGCGCCAACGCCGCCGCCAGCGCGCCCTTGCCCACGTCGACGATGACGGTGCCCAGCGCGAACGCGAAGCCCTGCGTGCGCAACGCATTGGTGCCGCCGGCGTTGCCGCTGCCGAGCGTGCGGATGTCCACGCCGCGCAGGCGCCCGAGCAGCAGGCTGCCCGAGAGCGAGCCGAGCAGATAGCAGGCGACGAGGACCAACCAGGGGGCGATGTCGGTGGACACGCCGCGATTATGTCGCGATCAGGCCCGCGCGGGCGTCCCGTCCGCGCCGACCGGTTGCAGGCAGGCCACCAGCGCGCCCGGTCCGGCATGCGCACCGACCGCGGGCCCGGTTTCGGCCAGCCAGCCGTCGGCCACGTCCAGCCGCGCGCGCAGCGACTCCAGCAGGCGCTCGCCGTCGGCGCGCGCATCGCAATGGCCGACGATCACGCGCCAGCGCTGGCCCGGCGCAACCCGCCGCGCGATGTAGCGCGCCAGCTTCTGCGGCACGTCGCGCTTGCCGAACAGGCCGCCGACCAGGCTGAGCTTGCCGGCCGGCGTGACCTTGGCGATCGGCGTCAGCCCCAGGCCCTGCACCAGCGGCTTGCCCCAGGCCGGCACACGGCCGCCGCGCACCGCCATGGTCAGGTCGCGGGTCACCGCCCAGGTCAGGGTCTGCGGTCGCAGGCGTTCGAGCATCGCCAGGATCCGCGTCGCGTCTTCGCCGTCGCGCGCGGCCTCGGCGGCGGCGATCGACAGTAGCGCGAGGCTGCCCGCGGCATTGGCGCTGTCGAACACGAAAGTGCGGTCGGGATGGCCGCGCTGTGCCGCGGTCTCGGCCGACTGCAGCGTCCCGGACACCGCACGCGACACGCCGAGGTACACCACCTGGGGATGATGCGAGAGCAGGAATTCGAACTGGCGCCGGAAGTCGCCGGGCGAAGGCTGGCTGGTGCGCGGCAGCACGATCTCCTCGCGCAGCTTGCGGTAGAACTCCGC